>DAOQII010000043.1:0-1687 GCA_035339455.1 Chitinophagales bacterium | reverse complement strand
GCTAATTAATATTTACCATTAAGGCATTAAGGAAATTAAGACTATTTGTGCAAGCAATGCCACTACATGGCTTATTCATTAACGAATTAGCAAATTATCGAATTATCGAATTGCTAATTAGCTAATTGCTGATTTTCTTCTTATTTTTGCACCCAAGTTGTAAGATTTTCTTACTACTTATTACTCACTACTTAATACTTTTATCATGTACAGAAGTCATACCTGTGGCGAATTACGCATCAGCGATATTAACAAAGAAGTTCAGCTTTCGGGCTGGGTGCAAACCACGCGCAACTTCGGCGAACTTTTATTTATTGATTTGCGCGACAGATACGGCATTACGCAATTAGTATTCAATAATGAGACGAATAATCTACTGTTCGACAGAGCAAAACGCATGGGACGAGAATTTGTGCTGCAAGCCGAAGGAAAGGTGGTAGAACGCTCTAACAAAAACCCAAAAAACCCAACAGGCGATATCGAAATTTTAGTGCACGATGTGCGCATTCTTTCCATATCTAAAGTACCTCCGTTTACTATTGAAAATGAAACGGATGGTGGTGACGATTTGCGTATGCAATACCGTTATCTGGATTTGCGCAGAAGCGAAGTGCAGGAAAAAATCATGTTTCGTCATAAAGTAGGTCACGAAGTGCGCACTTATTTGAATGCAAATGGTTTCTTAGATATTGAAACACCATTCTTAATTAAGTCAACGCCGGAAGGTGCACGCGATTTTGTGGTACCGAGCCGCATGAATCCGGGACAATTTTATGCGCTTCCTCAATCACCGCAAACCTTTAAGCAATTGCTGATGGTGTCGGGTTTTGATAAATATTATCAGATAACCCGATGTTTCAGAGATGAAGATTTGCGGGCTGACCGCCAACCTGAGTTTACGCAAATAGACTGCGAAATGGCGTTTGTAGATCAAGAGGATATATTGAATATGTTTGAAGGCTTAATCAAACATGTTTTCAAAACGGTGAAAGGAATTGAGCTGAGTGATTTTCCTCGTATGCAATATGATGATGCCATGCGTTTGTATGGCAGCGACAAGCCCGATTTGCGTTTCGGTATGTCGTTTGTCGAGATGAGTGATATTGTAAAAGGAAAAGGGTTTGGTGTGTTTGATAATGCAGAATTAGTGATTGGTATTAATGCGGAAAATTGTGCTGAGTTTACACGTAAACAAATAGACGAACTCACGGATTTTGTAAAACGTCCGCAAATTGGTGCAACGGGTTTAATTTATTTAAGATGGAATAATGACGGCACTTTAAAATCTTCAGTAGATAAATTTTACAATGAAGAAGAACTAAAAAAATGGGCGGAAGCTGCCAACATGAAACAAGGCGATTTACTCTTAGTTTTATGTGGCACTACGGATAAAGTGCGTAAACAAATGAACGAATTGCGTTTGGAAATAGGCAACCGTTTGGGCTTGCGCAAAAAAGATGAATTTAAACCTTTGTGGGTTTTAGATTTTCCTTTGTTAGAGTTTATTGAAGAAGATAATCGTTGGTTTGCGATGCACCATCCGTTTACTTCACCGAAGAAAGAAGACATCGAATTTTTATATACAGACCCTGCTAGAGTACGAGCAGATGCTTATGACTTAGCGATTAATGGCGTGGAAGTCGGCGGTGGCTCTATCCGTATTTTTGATAAAGAGCTACAAGCTAAA
>DAOQII010000042.1:0-12948 GCA_035339455.1 Chitinophagales bacterium | reverse complement strand
TAAAAAAAGACTGGGCTGAAAACCCACGTTGGAATGGCATTAAAAGACCTTATACAGCAGAAGACGTAGTAAGCGTTTCGGGTTCGGTAGAAGTGGAATACACTTTGGCTAAAAAAGGTGCCGATAAGCTTTGGAATTATCTTCAAACAAGAGCATGGACGGCTGGATTAGGTGCATTAACAGGAAACCAGGCTGTACAAGAAGTGCAAGCTGGTATGCCTGCTATTTATTTATCCGGCTGGCAAGTAGCTGCAGATGCAAACTTAGGTATGGAAATGTATCCGGATCAATCATTATATCCTGCCAACTCTGTTCCTGCTGTGGTACGCAGAATTAATAATGCGTTTGCTCGCAGAGACCAAATTCAATGGTTGAACCAAGATGGAGATATCGATTGGTTTGCTCCTATCGTGGCTGATGCCGAAGCAGGTTTTGGCGGCAACTTAAATGCATTTGAATTAATGAAAGGCATGATTGAAGCTGGTGCAGCAGGTGTACACTATGAAGACCAGTTAGCTTCTGCAAAAAAATGTGGTCACTTAGGCGGAAAAGTGTTAGTACCTACTCAAGAAGCCATCAATAAATTGGTAGCTGCGCGTTTGGCAGCAGATGCTATGGGTGTTTCTACCCTTTTAATTGCCCGTACAGATGCAGAAGCAGCTACATTGATTACTTCTGATATTGACGAAAGAGACCGTAAATTTATTGTTGACGGCAAACGCACATCAGAAGGATTTTACTATGTAAAAAATGGTATTGAAGCAGGTATTGACCGTGCTTGTTCTTATGCGGAATATGCGGACTTAATTTGGATGGAAACAGGTAATCCTGATTTGGGCTTGGCTAAAGAATTTGCTCAAGGCGTTCATGCGAGATATCCGGGAAAAATGTTGGCATACAACTGTTCACCATCTTTCAACTGGGCAAAATATATGGATGTAAAAGCAATGGAAACATTCCGTGAAGATTTAGCGGCAATGGGTTATAAATTCCAGTTTATTACATTGGCAGGTTTCCATGCCTTGAACTCTTCTATGTTCAGTTTGGCAAAAGATTATATGGCACGCGGAATGGCAGGCTTCAGCGAAATGCAACAAAGAGAGTTTGCTATGGAAAAAGACGGATTTAAAGCCATCAAACACCAATCGTTTGTAGGAACCGGATATTTTGATGCTGTACAAAATATAGCTCAACAAGGACTTTCGTCAACAACTGCATTAGCGGGAAGTACAGAAACAGAACAATTTCATTGATAAAAAATTATTATGTGACGCTAGTTTCAACATGATAAAAAATACAATTCAGAAAAAAGCCGGAAATCATTTCCGGCTTTTTTAGTTGAAATAAAATATTAGTCAAATTAAAAACGAATGGCGCGCCTTCGGCGCGCCATTTGGTTATATTAGCGAACAACATTTTAATGTCCGTTTTGTTTTTCTTTATGTTTGGCTAATTGCTTTTTGAGTGAATCTACTGCCAAATCAATGGCTTCTTCAAATTTCTTACTCTTTTCTTTAGCTATAATTGTTGCTCCCGGCACGTTTGTTTTTATGGTCACTACTTTATCTTTTACCTGTGTATTGAGTTGTTCCATCGACAAGACCACATCTGAGTCGATAATGCGATCATAAAACTGCTCAAGTTTGTTTAATTTTTTGTTGATAAAATCTTTCAAGGTAACATCTGCATCAAAGTGCACGGATTGGATTTGAATTTTCATAGACATAATAAATTTAATTTTGAATGGATGTAATAATATTTTTTAATCTTTCTATTCGTTGCAGTAGTGTTTTAAAAATTACACATAGGCTATGATTTTGGGTGAGCAATTTTATATATTTCTTTAAGTTGTTCAATGGTATTATGGGTATACACTTGGGTCGAAGCTAAACTGGCGTGTCCCATCAATTCTTTAATATCATTTAATTTAGCACCATTATTACTCATATGCGTGGCAAATGAATGGCGCAAAACATGTGGTGATTTTTTTTCGACTGTAGTACACAAAGTTAATTTCTCTTTTACTAAACGATAAACGAATTTATCATAAAGTTGGTTTCCATCTTTGGTTAAAAAAACATAATCCTGTTTCGTTTTATCCTTGTATTCGTTTTCTTGTTCAGCTTTGAGGTTTGTAAGTGCAGCAACTAATGCAGAACTAATCGGAATCAGGCGTTGTTTGTTTCCTTTACCGGTAACTTTTATTTGCTTAGTACCTAAATTTACATCCGTCCATTTTAAGTGAATCAATTCACTTCTACGCAAACCGCAAGAATATAATACATCGATAATCAAATTTTCTTGTCGTCCGAAAAAATCATCTGAGAAATAATTTTTGATTTGGGCACTATCCTGCCCTTGGTTTGTCCAATTTTTATCCTGATTATGATCTTCCAATAATGTGTTCAAATCTTTTTGAGCTACGAATTTTGGCAATCGGTCCGGTATTTTAGGAGAAACTATTTTAGCTGCAGGATTAGTTTGAATTTTTCCTGTTTTTTGTAAATACTTAAAAAATGATTTTAATGCGGATATTTTTCTTTTTACAGATGCAGGCTTAATATTCGTATTGACCAAGGCAACCACCCAGGTACGAATATGCCTGTTATGGGTCTGCGTAATATCAGCCTGCTGAAATTCATTTTGCTGAAATAAAAAAAACTGTTGCAAATCGGTTTGATACGATTCAACAGTTTTAGGTGAATATCTCTTTTCGTAGGTAAGGTAATTCAGGAACGCTACTAACATTTTCTTAACCTGTTAAATTCACAATCGAACTTACAAGATAAATAAAAAAAATGAAAGTTGCAACTATTAATCTTCGTTTTGTCTGATAGACTCGCGGTAGATTGCTTTAAGTACGGTAGTACGTCTTTTTACAGATGAAAGTGTAAATGCTTGACGTTCACGAAGTTGCTTAACAACTCCTGCTTTTTCAAATTTCTTTTTAAACACCTTAAGTGCTCTGTCTAAAGACTCGTTTTCTCTTGCATCAACGATTAACATAATTTAATACCTCTTTTATTTTATAGAATAGGGTGCAAAGATAACATTTTTCAGCCAATATTCCAATATTAATAAATTGTGAGAAGTTATAAGCGAGCTTAGTCAATTATAACAATCTCATTTTATTTAAATTTTTACATCGTTTATTTCGAATTGGATATAAACTTCTTTTTAAAAAATTCTATTTATATTGATTTCAAAATAGGTGGACATTTCTTTCTACTGATTAAAAGGATGATATGAATTAAATTTAACATTAAACACACATTTCTGTTTTCTGTTTTTAATTAAATTCTCATTTTTTTTGTATTTTCGCACCTCATTTTGCCCAATTAAGGCAAGATTATCAATTTAAACAGTTTAAAATCGAGTATATGCCAAAGATGAAAACCAATTCGAGCGCGAAAAAACGCTTTAAAATTACTGGAAGCGGAAAAATAAAACGCTCACAGGCTTACAAACGCCATATCTTAACAAAAAAATCTACTAAAAGAAAACGCGCTTTAACCGGCACTACTATTATCCGTGAAACGGATATGGCAAATGCTAAAAAATTGCTGGTTTTAAGCTAATAAAACTATTATACCATAAGGCAAGGCAGCGCCGATGGGTTTTTATTTATCACTATTAAAATTATAAAGTATGCCACGTTCAGTCAACGCAGTAGCGGCAAAAGCCCGCAAAAAGAAAGTCCTCAAGCAGACCAAAGGTTATTTCGGTCGTAGAAAAAATGTATGGACAGTAGCCAAAAATGCCTTCGATAAAGCACAAGGATATGCTTATGTAGGCAGAAAAAACAAGAAAAGAGATTACAGAAGCTTATGGATTGTACGTATCAATGCGGCAGTTCGTGAGTTTGGCATGTCTTATTCTGTATTCATCAAAAAATTAGCCGATGCGAAAATCGACATTAATCGCAAAGTATTGGCCGATTTAGCCATGAATGATCCAAAAGCATTCGAGGCTATTGTAAATCAGGTAAAATAAAACAAAATCTTTTATAAAAAAGAGGCTGTCAGCAATGACAGCCTTTTTTTATATCTAACCACATTTAATTACTCTACATAAACCAACCTATCATCTTTTTAATGAAGGTAGTACCACCTTTCGTGTAAGGTGGAAAGCGTTGTGCAAAATCTGAAAGTGTGGATTTTTTCAATACGCCTTTCAAGTGACTGAAGATATCAAAACTGTATTTACCATGATATGCGCCAATACCGCTATCTCCTACTCCTCCAAAGGGCAATTCAAACTGACCAACATGCATCAGGCATTCGTTTATGGATGCATTTCCGGATGACGTATTTTCCAAAATTTTATTTTGATAGTTACTATCGTCTGAAAAAATGTATAACGCCAGTGGTTTGCTTCTTGAATTGACAAAAGCTATAGCTTCTTCAATGGTGTTATATTCTATTACCGGAAGTATCGGTCCAAAAATTTCTTCCTGCATCACCGGATTATCAGTAGAAAGACCATCTATCAGCGTGGGAGCAATATAAAGATTTTGAATATCAGTTTGTCCGCCCATTAATATATTGCCTTTCTCCAGTAATCTTGCTAATCGTAAGAAATGCTTTTCATTGATAATTCTGCCAAAATCCGGTGATTGCTGTGGATTTTCTCCAAAGAATTTTTTTGTCGTTTCAATAAAAGCTTCAACAAATGCTGCTTTTGCATTTTTATCTACCAGAATATAATCAGGAGCTACGCAGGTTTGTCCGGCATTAGTGAATTTACCCCAAACAATTCGCTGTATACCCCATTTCTTGTTAAATGTGGAGTCAACAAAACAAGGTGATTTCCCTCCTAATTCCAAAGTGACGGGTGTCAGATTTTTAGCAGCAGCTTGATAAATATATCTGCCTATCTCAGTACCTCCTGTAAAAAAGATATAGTCAAATTTTTGTTCCAGCAAGGCTTTGCTTTCCTCGATACCGCCCAGTATAACTTTTAAATATCCGGGTTCGAAATTTTCGCTAATCAGTTTTTCGATTAATACAGAAGTGTGTTCTGACATTTCTGAAGGTTTTATCACACAAGTATTTCCGGCAGCTATTGCACCTACTACCGGAGAAAGTGTAAGCTGAAATGGATAATTCCATGGAGCTATTACGTATACTACACCATAAGGCTCAGGCTGTACCCATGAACTGCCCAATTGATGAAACAATGGTGTTTTAGCCCTTCTATTTTTTGCTAACTTTCGAATATCACGTAAGGTATGGTCAATATCAGCAAGAAGAAAACCAACTTCTGTGGCATAAGCTTCCATATCCGATTTATGCAAATCCTTTTTGAGTGCATCCATAATGAGCTGTTCATTATCAACTACAATTTTTCTTAATTTTTTTAATTGACTGATACGATATTCGATGTCTTTTGTTTTGCCCGAATTAAAAAAATCTCGCTGGTGCTGCACTATTTGCGGTATGGCACTGGTATCAAACGGATTAATTGAAATCATGGATGCTGTCATAACTAATTAGTTTTATACTGCAATATAACCTTTTTTGATGAAATTGAGTTGTTTGCTACTAAACATTGGTTAATCATTTGCAATAATTTTTAAAAAAAAACTTGCGTAATTCAGATTAGGCATTATATTTGTGCAACAAAATAATTAAAATAAAATCACATGAAAAGAAAATTTAGTTTATTAGCATTTGTTGCCGTAGTAGCAGCATTTTTCGCAATTAGTTGCGGTACTGACACAACTGAGACTTATGATTCAGCATGGGTAGGAACTTATGCAGGGTCAATGGAAATTGATACTTTAGCCATTTCGAATCCGGCTATTGATACATTAAAACACCGACCTATAATAGATACTATAATAATAACTGATAATGGTAATGCTTCTGATAACAAATTAAATATGACTACTAAAGTTACAGGCTTATCAAATGAAATTGTTGTTTCTAGCGCAACTTCAGGTACTCTTACAATGACAGGTAAAACAATCGCTATTAGTGGGGTTACAGTTACAAATGTGTCAGCAAGTGGAACATTAGGGCTTGCAGGCAGTAATTTACATTTACATTTTACTGCTACCAACGGTACGGTCTTTGGAATACCGGGTGTATTAGCGCTCGTTAAGCCTCAATTGAGCGGAGACTTTGTAAAACAATAATTTTAGGATACCAACTAAAAAAAACCACCCAAATGGGTGGTTTTTTTATTTATCTTATTATTTTTGTAAACTTTACATCAATTATTTATGAAGTATCTATTTTCCGCCTGTTTACTTTTCCTAATAGTAAACAAAATCCAAGCTCAAGAAGCTACCATTTCCGGGATTGTTAAAGACATTAAAACTAAAGAACCATTAATTGGAGTAAATGTCAGCATTGACAGTAGTACTGTTGGAGCGGTTACAGATATGGATGGAAAATACGAATTAAAATCTGCTTCAGGAAAAGTAAAAGTAATTTTTTCTTACATTGGATATGACAACATTGTAGAAAATGTTAATTTAAAACCCAATCAAAAGTTGACTCTTGACATAGACATGGGCGAGGCGCAAAGTTTATTGGATGAAGTCGTAGTAACCAGCAGTAAATTTGAGAGAAAAATCGGTGAAGAAACCGTATCGATAGATATCATCAAACCGGCAACACTTGAGAAACAGAATTTAAATAATGTTAGTGATGCCTTGCAACGCAGTCCGGGCTTAACAGTCGTTGACAATCAGGTAAATATTCGAGGTGGTAGCGGTTGGAGTTATGGTGCGGGTACTCGTGTACTTTTATTGATGGACGATATGCCTATTCTACAAGCTGATGCCGGATTTCCCTCTTTTTCTTCAATTCCGGTAGAAAACATCGGACAAATAGAAATTATTAAAGGTGCGGCTTCTGCACTATATGGTTCTTCTGCCATGAATGGCATAATCAACTTTAGAACAAGCTATCCTACTTCAGAACCCCATGGTAAATTTTCTATGTTTGGTACTGTTTATGATAATCCTAATAAAAATGAAGTATATGGATTATTAGATGCAGAGAACCGATTTACCGGAGTAAAAGTCAGTGAGAAAGTAAATAAAAATTGGTGGGAACTGGATAGTGTCTTATTAAAGGGAGTAAGTTTGGGTAGTGGATTAATTACGGTACGTGATACGACTATTGCTAATCCTTATCAAACTCGCCCTCATGAGTTTGGATTTAATTTCAAATATGCTGAGAAATTAGGTAAAGCAAAAAAATTGGATTTTATTTTAAATGGAATGTTATATAAAAAACAATCTCACCGCTGGGGAGAATTTGAAAAACGCGGCAGGATTACTGTTAATTTAAGATACAGAATAAATGAAAAAATAAGTGTAGGTGTCAATACTAATATTATTGCAAGCCAAAGTCAAACTTTCTTTTTATGGGGAGGTTTAGGTATTTACAAATATCTTCCTGGTGCAGTTACCGGTATTCCTACAGAATCCAGAACTTTCAGAGCGACAATTGATCCTTTTTTCAGATATGTCGATTCAAAAGGAAATTCACATAAAATACTTACCAGATACTATCGTACATCAATTGACAATACAAATAATCAAGATAATGCCTCTCACTATATTTATGGAGAATACCAATATCAACGTAAAATAGATAAATGGAACTTTGTGATAACAACTGGAGCTGTAGGTAATTATGTTTTATCAAATGCACAATTATTTGGAGACACCAAACATCATGGCTATAATGTAGCAGGATACTTACAGTTAGATAAAAAATTCTGGAAGAGGCTGAATATTTCTTATGGCTTTAGATTTGAATCAAATTTTATTGATGGCTTAAAACCGGAAACAAAACCTGTTTCTAGAATTGGTATCAACGTTGAATGTGCCAAATATACCTTTGTGAGAGCTTCATTTGGTCAAGGTTATAGATTTCCTACCATAGCTGAATTATATGTAAAAACGGAGTTAAGCCCAACAATTGCTATTGGTCAAAATCCGTCGCTAAAGTCAGAAAAAGGCATGAGTGCGGAATTAGGAATTAAACAGGGAATAAAATTAGGTCGTTACTTTAATGCCTTTGTTGATGTTGCAGCCTTTTATCAGCAATTCAAAGATATGATGGAATTTAACTTTGTTCCCGGAGCCGGTAAATATATTATTGAAGCCAAATCATTAAACGTGGGTAGTACAGAAATTATTGGTGCTGAACTAACATTGATGGGGGAAGGAAAGATTGCAAAAAAATTCCCCTCTACTATAACTTTTGGTTATACTTTTATCCAACCTAAATTCAAAAATTACGACCCTACTAATAAAAGTGATAACGGAATCGCAGATTATAATATTTTGAAATACCGATTCAGACATTTAGTAAACGGTACTTGGGATGTATCTTTTGGCGGTTTTGATTTTGGTACAACTATTCAGTATTTCTCTGCAATGGAAAATTATGATTATATACTAGGCTTATTATTACCCAATACTTTCCAGTTTAATTATGGCAAATACAAAGATAACTGGGAAAGCAAAAAACCAGCTTTCCGTCAGAAAGGTGATTTTATATTGAGTTTAAGAACCGCCTACAATTTTGGTAAAGATAAAAACTTCAAATTATCATTTGTGGTAAATAATGTAACGAACAGAGAATATACATCTCGAACAGGCTTGATAGAGGCACCACGAAATTATGGATTCCGTTTTGATACTACATTTTAAGCTGATATAACCATTTATGGTTACTTATTAGCAATAGATTGAATTAATTACTATTTATTAATTCACTTACTGCATTATTAAACTAAATCTAACTTATTTTTGTAAAAAGTACAGACCATGATTTCATTTAGAAAACTAATTACTTTACTGGGATTTAGCATCTTTTTTTCGACCCTATTTGCAAAAGGAACACTTACAGGTATTATTTCCGATTCTACAAGTGGCGAAAAATTATTTGGTGTTAATATTGAAACTAATGGCATAGGAACATCTTCAGATATTGATGGAAAATATATTCTGGAACTGGATGAAGGAAGTTATCTTGTTACATTCTCGTACTTAGGATATTCCAGTATTTCTCAAAATATTGATATCAAAGATGGGCAGACACAAGAGTTAAATATATTATTACAAGCTGTTGCAACAGATTTAAGTGATAATGAGGTTGTAATTACTGGGTCTATGTTTGAAAAACGTGCCAGTGAAGAAGTAATTTCTATTGAACTCATCAAGCCTAAGGCATTGCAAAATCTAAATCCGGTGAGGTTAGATGAAATTGCAAGGATAACACCCGGCTTAAATGTAGTAGATGGTCAAACAAATATCAGAGCAGGAAGTGGTTGGACCTATGGTGTAGGCTCAAGAGTAATGTTCATATTAGATGGTATGCCTGTTTTATCTCCCGATCGTGGAGATGTGAAATGGACTTTACTTCCTGTGGAATTAGCAGGTCAAATTGAAGTCTTAAAAGGTGCATCTTCTGTACTTTATGGATCCTCAGCAATGAATGGCACAATTAATATTTTATACCCGAAACCTACTTCAAAACCCATTACTCGAATTACCGTATATCAGTCCTTCATCACTGCACCAAAGAACAAAGTATATAAGTGGTGGAAGTTTCCGATACCCACATTTGGCGTTTCTTTTATGAGAGCGCATAAACCCAAACCTAATTATGATTACATTGTTGGAAGCAATATATATATATCTAATAATCATTTTGAAAGAGGACAGGAATTTTTAGCACGTTTTAATTTTAAAACCAGATGGATAAATAAAAAAAATGAAAATATGTCTTATGGCATTGGTGGCTCTATGATGTATAACAAAGAATATGAATTTTTCTATTGGCAAAATAAAACAGATGGAGCTTATAAAGCAGGTGCCGATAATGACTTCCAAAATATTCGTTTAACGGTAGATCCATTTTTTCAGACGTACGATAAAAAGAACAATAAACATGAATTAAGAGGAAGACTCTATTTTAACCGACCTTCATTTAATACCATTACCATTTTACAAGATACTCGCTATTCATTTAACAAAAGGTATGAAAGTAAAAAATTCAATATTGTTGCAGGTGCAGAACATCAATATTTATGGGTAAAAGTTCCGGCATTTGCAGGTGGCGGGTCTAAAATGGCAAATTTGCTTGCAGGGTTTACACAGTTAGATAAAAAATACAATAAACTTACCCTGACTGCAGGAGTTCGTTTTGAAATGTTTAAGTATGAGAAGAATATTGGTGTTACAGGTAGTGTTTGGAAAAATGCAAATGGAAAAACAAAATTTTATTTACCCGGTCAATGGAGATGTGGTCTAAACTATGAGATTTCTAAAAATTCATTTTTAAGGTTTAATATAGGTCAAGCGTATAGATTTGCATCATTTGCTGAACAATTTGTAAATGAAAATGTTGGAAGTGCAAGTCAAACACATACGGTGAAACTGTATGATACTATTCCTCCATATATATATGTAAGAGACAGCTCTTATACAATTTCACATCCATTATTACATATTCATCCAAATACAGATCTGACTCCTGAATATGGATTTACCAGTGAAATTGGTTTTGAACAAAAATGGAATGTACGAAAAGGAAAATATACCGGTAATTTTGATATCGCATTCTTTTGGCAAGAGTATAAGAATATGATTGACATCAACACGATAGGACCAGTTACTAATGCAGATGTTAACCTGCAATTTCAGAATATTTCTAAAGCTCGTATTGCCGGATATGAAATTAACTGGAAAAACAATATCAAAATTGCCCCTAAGCACAACATGTACATGAATGTAGGCTATACCTATTCAATGCCGGTAGATTTAAATCAAAATGCTTATGTGGATGTAAAAAATCCATTTAAATATTTAGGATTTTTATTTAAAAACATGTTTAAAACCATGAAAATTGATGACGCTTATGCTACTACACTATTAAAATACAGAAATAGAAGCTTATTGACGTTTGATATGGAATACAATTTTAATGACCAAATAACAATCGGCGCAGATTTAAGATATTACAGTTCCATTGAGAATTTTGATGTTATCTTTTTAAACCTGAATCAAATTAATGAATACTATGTTGATAATTATTACAACACTAGCCGTAAAGGTGATGCAGTGCTGAATGTACGTGCTTTCTATACCTACAAGAAACGTCATAATTTTGGATTAGTCATAAAGAATATAACTAACACCGAATTTTGGCTTCGCCCTGGCAAGCTTGAACAACCTAGAAGTATAGGTGTACAATATCGCTTAGAATTCTAATTAGAAGTTGAGATTACAAAAAATCCTTTCATTTAGAAAGGATTTTTTTAATTTTAGAAATGACAATTCAAAATTACGTTTATTATAACCGGCTATTTAAACCACTGGATTTACCTTTGGCATATTGCGACATGGATATGCTTCAGCAAAACATAAATGATATTGCTGACAGATGCTCAGGAACGGATAAAAAGATAAGAATAGCCTCAAAATCCTTGCGCTGCCGTTATCTCATTCAACATATTTTAGATAATCATCCTATCTACAAGGGCATTATGAGTTTTTGCGGAGCTGAAACAATTTTTTTGCTCGAAAACAATTTTGATGATATTTTAATCGGCTATCCCATAATAAACGAATCAGAAATACGGGAAATATCTGCATGGACGAAAAAAGGGAAGAAAGTTTATTTGATGACAGACGATAAAGCACATCTTGAAATAATAAACCGAATTGCTGCCGAAGAAAATATCCTCCAGCCTGTATGTATGGATATCGACATGTCCACCGATTTTCCGGGCATTCATTTTGGTGTCTTGCGTTCACCATTAAATTCCATTTGTAAAGCAAAAAAATTTATAGACCAGTTTGAAAACTTTCCGCACATTATACTTAAAGGTGTAATGGGCTATGAAGCTCAAATTGCAGGTCTGGGTGATAAAAATCCGGCAAACGGCATAAAAAACATGCTGATTCCAACATTAAAAAAGAAATCAATAGCCGATTTTTCTAAAAGAAGAGAAGAAATTGTAAAGTATATCAAATCAAAAAAGATAGAACTCGACTTTGTGAATGCAGGCGGCACCGGCAGTATTGAAAGCAGCAAAACCGAAGATTGGGTAACAGAAATCACCGTTGGTTCCGGCTTTTATTCACCTGCTCTGTTCGATTATTATTCCAATTTCAGGCATCAGCCGGCTGTGGGTTTCGCACTTCCCATAGTACGTTCACCCAAAGTAGGCTATTTTACCTGTTTGGGTGGCGGATATATTGCCAGCGGTACTACAGGGAAGGATAAACAGCCACTGCCTTATCTGCCTGTGGGTATTGAACTTACAGAAAATGAAGGCTGTGGCGAAGTACAAACGCCTTTTGCATATAATGGCAAAGAACCCATTGCTATTGGCGATATTATCTTGTTCAGACATGCCAAAGCCGGTGAAATTTGCGAACGGTTTAATGAATTTCAGCTCGTTTCCAATGGAGAAATTATCAAAAAAGTACCTACTTACCGGGGGGAAGGAAAATCATTTTTATAAAAAATCAGCTTTTATTAGGTAATGTAAAATATATTCTATACCTTGCCACCTTAAATTTTTTTTTAAATGACCATTTATGTTGCGAATTTACACTACGGT
The DNA here is from genome assembly GCA_035339455.1 of Chitinophagales bacterium. Lineage (GTDB taxonomy): Bacteria > Bacteroidota > Bacteroidia > Chitinophagales > JADIYW01 > JADJSS01. The sequence continues at coordinate 348 of DAOQII010000042.1, read as the reverse complement.
GTAAAACCAGAAGAACTGCAAACAGTTTTCGAAAACTACGGTGAGGTTGAATCCGTTAAAATCATCTCAGACAAATTCACCGGAAAAAGCAAAGGTTTTGCCTTTGTAGAAATGCCCAATGCTGAACAAGGCGCTAAAGCAATTTCAGAATTAAATTCTTTTGAATTAAAAGGAAGAAATTTGGTAGTGAATGAAGCACGTCCGAAAGAAGAAAGACCAAAGTCAAACTTTAATAAGAGATATTAATTATTGAAATTTTTGTTTGTCAAAAAAAAGAAAGGCTGCCATGTGCAGCCTTTTTATTTACAACAATTTACAACAAGAATATTGTATTCTCCTGTATCTCGC
>DAOQII010000041.1:0-12985 GCA_035339455.1 Chitinophagales bacterium | reverse complement strand
TATGAAACAAGTGATAACCTTAGAAAAGTAAGAGAAAATTATTTCAAGGCCATGGAGAAATTACATAGCAATGAAAATATTATTATTATAAATGGCAAGCAGGAAGTTGACATAATAACTGAAGAAATCTGGAATAATATCGCTTTGAAATTATAAGCTATTTTATTACTCCACATAAAAGTGGATAACCAAGCTTTTCAATCCAAAAAGTGCTTCATTTCACAAAGTGCTTTCCTAAAAAATTAATTACCTTTGCACAACTTATTTTTAGTTTATGAATTTACACGAATATCAAGGAAAAGAACTTTTAAAACAATTTGGAATAAAAGTACAGGAAGGTATAGTCGCCGAAACCGTAGATCAGGCAATTGATGCCTACAAAACCATTATAGCCCGTACCGGTAGAGATGGTGTAGTAGTTAAAGCACAAATACACGCAGGAGGAAGAGGCAAAGGCGGCGGAGTGAAATTTGCACCTGATTTTGATGCACTCAAAGAAAAGGCTCAAGCTATTTTAGGCATGACCTTAGTAACGCCTCAAACAGGACCGCAAGGCAAAGTAGTACACAAAATTCTCATAGCCGAAGATGCATATTATGAAGGTGCTTCGCCTACCAAAGAGTTTTATATGTCTGTTTTGTTAGACAGAGCCAAAGAATGCAATGCGATTGTTTATTCTGCCGAAGGCGGTATGGATATAGAAGAGGTAGCAGAAAATCATCCTGAAAAAATATTTAAAGAATGGGCAGATCCTGCTGTGGGCATTCAACCTTTTCAGGCAAGAAGGATTGCCTTTAATTTGGGATTATCCGGTGCTGCATTTAAAGATATGGTCGATTTTGTACAAAAACTGTACAAAGCTTACGTGGGTTCAGATGCCAGCTTATTTGAAATTAATCCTGTATTAAAAACATCTGATGATAAAATTATTGCCGTTGATGCTAAAGTAAATCTTGACGACAACGCTCTTTATCGTCATCCTGATTTGGAAGCACAAAATGACAAACTGGAAATAGACCCCACTGAATTGGAAGCCACTGAAGCTGATTTAAATTATGTACAATTAGACGGGAATGTTGGCTGTATGGTAAACGGTGCAGGATTGGCTATGGCCACAATGGACATTATCAAATTGAGTGGCGGTGAACCGGCTAACTTTCTGGATGTGGGCGGAACAGCAAATGCTGAGCGAGTAGAAAAAGCATTTCGCATCATCTTAAAAGATAAAAAAGTAAAAGCCATCTTAATTAATATTTTCGGAGGTATTGTGCGATGCGACCGTGTAGCAGAAGGTGTTATTGATGCCTATAAATCCATAGGAAATATTGAAATACCAATTATCGTTCGTTTGCAAGGCACGAATGCCGAAATTGCTAAAAAAATGATTGAAGAATCAGGATTGAAAGTACAGTCTGCAATTTTATTAAGCGAAGCCGCAGATTTAGTAAGACTGGCGGTTGCTGAATAAGAATGATGAATGTTGAATGTTGAATGTTGAATGTTGAATTATAAATTTTGAATTTTGAATGATAAATGTTGAATGATGAATTTTGAATTGTGATATCTTTCAAATGATCCAATTAACCAATCAACTAATAAACTACTTAACTCTACTACTTGCCACTCATTGCGCCATCCATATTATCTGCTGACTTCTCTAATTTGCAATCAGAATTTGATATGCTGAATACCAGCCGGGCAGATTACATCCATATTGATGTGATGGACGGTGTATTTGTACCTAATATCACCCTTGGATTTCCGGTGATAAAATCGATGCGCAAACTTTCTACGAAAACCTTTGATGTCCATCTGATGATAGTAGAACCAGACCGCTATATTGAAGATTTCAAAAAAGCAGGTGCAGATATTTTATCCGTTCATATCGAAGCTTGTACACACTTGCACAGAGTGATTCAGAAAATAAAGCAAAGCGGCATGCAAGCAGGTGTTGCCGTTAATCCACATACTTCTATAAGTTTATTAGAAAATATTATTTCCGATATTGATATAGTTTGTTTAATGAGTGTAAATCCCGGATTTGGCGGGCAGTCATTTATAGAACAAACCTATTCAAAAATCAGTCGCTTAAAAGAATTGATTATTCAAAAAAACAGTGCGGCATTAATAGAAATTGACGGAGGGGTGACGCTGGATAATGCTTCAAAATTAATTGCACAGGGTGCTGATGTACTGGTAGCCGGAAACACGGTTTTTACTTCTTCCGATCCGATAAAAACGATCGAACAGCTTAAAAATATAAATTAATTTCTTACGTTTATAGTATGATGCTGAAACGGACTTTATTTTGCTGCTTTCTTTTACTTTCACTTTGTACACTGGCACAAACCAGATTAGTCGTAAAAGGCAAAATTACTAATATCAATGGAGATGGGGTATCTGAAGTAAATATTATACAAAATGGCACCAAAAACACGACCACCTCTAATAGCAAAGGGTATTACAATATTGAAGTAGAATATGAAGATTCCTGCATATTGGAATTCAGTCATGTGGAATATGGCAAAAAGTATATCACTTTATTACCCACTAATAAAGCATCTGTTTATAAAGATATCCATTTTGAAAGTGCCGTTAATACCATTGACACTGTTGAGATTACAGCCAAAAAAAATGATGTGGGCATTAGTACCATTGATGCGCAAGATGTGAAATATTTGCCCAACCCTACGAATGACATGGGTACTGTTGTAAAAACTATCGGACAAGGTGTTCAATCGAATAATGAGCTAACGAGCCAGTACAATGTACGTGGCGGCAATTATGACGAAAATTTAGTGTATGTCAACGATTTTGAAATTTACCGCCCATTGCTCATTTCCAACAGTGCACAGGAAGGATTGAGTTTTGCCAATTTAGCTTTAACCGATAAGTTGAGTTTTTCCGGTGGTGGCTTTGAGTCAAAGTATGGTGATAAAATGTCATCGGTACTCAATATCAAATACAAAACACCTACCGCATTTCACGGGTCATTTTCTGCCAGCTTATTGGGTGTAGATGCCCATGTAGAAGGCACATCCAAACGCAAAAAAGATTCGAGCAATGTTTTACCTAAGTTTACCTACTTAATTGGTGCACGCTATAAATCAAATGCCTACATGCTTGGTGCATTAGATAAAGACGGTGAATACAATCCCAACTTTTTTGACATACAAGGCGATTTTCATATTCGTCCCAGCCTGAAACACGATATTGAACTAATAGGCAACCACGCTTTTAATAACTACAAATTCGTTCCAGTTTCTGAAGAAACCCGCGCAGGAACATTTGACCAGCTCATTCGTTTTCTGGTTGAGTTTGAAGGTTTGGAAAAAAACAGATTTCAAAACTCTATGGCAGGAATTGCTTATAAATACTTACCCAATGACAAACTGAGTTTAAAATTCATGTCTTCCTTTTGGAAATTGAAAGAGAGTGAAAGTTATAATGTATTGGGATATTACAGCTTAGATGAAATTGAAATCGATCCAAGCAGTGATAATTTCGGTAATGTAAAAGCCAATCTTGGTGTCGGCACTTTTCACAACTGGGCAAGAAATACCTTAGATGCAATAGTAACGAACTTTAGCCATAGCGGAAAATATTCATTAAGATCAAAAAAAGACAATACCGAGAAACATCTTTTTGAGTGGGGAGCAACGGTACAATTTGAAAAAATAAACGATAAATTAAGTGAATGGACACGCATTGATTCATCCGGTTATTCTATTCCCTATACGGGAAGTTCCATTCAGTTTCCTTATCGTTTAAAATCAAGTGCTTCGCTGAGTTCAATTCGCACATTTGGCTATTTTCAGGATACTTGGACTATTTTCAAACGCGACTCCAGCTATCTCACTTTAAATACAGGCTTGAGATATACATTTTGGTCTGTCAATAAACAGTTTTTAGTGTCACCAAGAGTACAGCTGATTTACAAACCCAAACTAAAAAGTGATGTAACCTTTCGTTTAGCCGGGGGCATGTATGTACAACCGCCATTTTACAGAGAAATCCGCGATTTTGACGGCATCATTCACCGGAATGTCAAGGCTCAGGAATCGTATCATGTGATTGCCGGAGCTGAATACAATTTCAAAATCAAAAAAAGACCTTTCAAGTTTACGGCTGAAGCCTATTACAAGTATATCCGGCATTTGAACCCCTATGAAATACAAGATGTACGCATCCGCTATTTTGCCAATAATGATGCGAAAGGTTATGCCACAGGTTTTGATTTGCGCTTGTTTGGCGAAATGATAAAAGGCATTGACTCGTGGGTGACTATTTCCTATTTGAATACGAAAGAAAATCTGAATAACGACTATTATTATTCTTATCAAGACAGTACCGGAGCTATCTACAGTAATCCGTCAAAAACTACTAATCCAATCACCGATACGTTAACTAATTATCCCGGATTTATACGCCGCCCCAGCGATCAGGCATTGTTTGTCAGCTTGTTTTTTCAGGATTATTTGGAGAAATACAAACGCTTTAAAGTGCATTTGAATTTGGTTATCGGCACAGGTTTGCCATTTGGTCCTCCCGATAGAAATCGCTATAAAGATGTTTTAAAAATGCCGCCTTACCGACGCTTGGATATTGGTTTTTCTGCCTTATTATTGAGTGGTGAAAAACGCGGGGAGAAAAAGCCCAACTCTTTCGGCAGTCATTTTGATAAAATTTGGGCGAGTTTTGAAGTCTTTAATATCCTGGGAATTAGAAATACGCTTTCTTACAGATGGATAAAAGATACCGAAAATAATTTATGGGCGATACCAAATTACCTCACCTCACGCAGATTTAATGTAAAAATGCAAATTACGTGGTAAGCATAAACAAATCATGAGAACTCTGTCATTATGCATTAGCCTGTTTTTGTTGTTTACGCATTGTAACTCTACTCCATCTGACGATATTCCAAGCATAACCATTGACGACATACATTATAATTTGCGTGCTGTCGTGAATGGTGTTATTCCAACGGAAAATTATAAAATAAAAGCGTGCAGTTCATTTATTATTGATGCAACGAAATATGATTTTTCCATTTTAAAAAAGATGAACAATGGAAATTTACCCGACATGATACAAATAACAACAAAGAACGGAACGTTTGCGGTGATTTGGATACTGAAAATGAAATTACTGTTGATGAAAAATCTGCGATTAATATAGGTGGTCATGAAGTTTTCTCAGGTTTACAACCAAAAGAAAAAGCATTGATAAGTATCGGAACGTTGCTATCAGTAAATGAAAATGTAGAATTCAAATCGTTTTATACAACTTTCATTGAAGTTGAATAATATGGAAATAAATTCAGAAGAAAATTGCGCAACTTCCTAAATTTCTCCAAATCTTTTTTATCCAATAATGTAAATGCTAGAAAAACTATTTTGCTCTAAGCGGAATATGATAACTGGCTAACAAGGCTTTTGTAGCATCTATTAATTTTTTCACTTGTTCCGGATCGGTGCCATTATAGTAACCTCTTATTCTACCCTCTTTATCAATAAGACAAAACTTTTGGTCGTGTATAAAATCTTCAGGGCCGCCTGTTCCTTGTGTAGCAGTGATAAAATAGCCATTGCGGGCCATCTTATAAATATCTTGTTTATTGCCGGTTAGTAAATTCCATATTTTTGAATTTACCTGATGCTCAATTCCATATTTAAACAATTGCCCAACTGAGTCAGTTTCCGGATCAACCGTATGCGATAAAATCAAAACTTCATTTTCTTTTAAAAATGCATCTTGTACTGTTTGCATATTGCGGTGCATATCAATACAGATAGATTTGCAAGTAGTAAAAAAGAAATCAACAATCAGCACGTGCCCCATTACACGTTCTTTTGTAATGGTATCACCATTTTGATTGATGAAAGAGAAATTAGGAATCTGAAAATAAGCCGTATCCAGAAATGGTTTACCATTACGGGTAAAATTGGTAAAGGTATCTTTTGGCCCGTAAATAGGCAGTATCCTGTTCAAGTCTACTTTTGGCGAATGCTTCTCGATATTCATAAAAATGAACAAGAATGCAACCGGAAATACAGCCACTAAAATAAAAACTAAAAAAAATCCCTTTTTATTCTTAGAATTCATGGATTCAATTATTGAATCATGTACAATGCTTTATGCAAAGCATTGCCTTCGTACAATAAGGCAATAATTGCCCATACTAAAAACACTAAAGGAAAACCTAAAGAGAGCATCAACGCACGCTTTTCATATTTCAAGTGCATAAACTCTCCAATGATGTATGCAGCTTTCAGTATGGAAAGTAAAGCGTAAAAGGTATTGAGTAAAAATCTACCTATGAAATGGGGTAGGAAGCCATAATAGTGTGCTAAGGCGACAGCTACTTCCAAAACTGTAATCACAGAAAGTACGACTGTAACTCGCCATACTGCTGATACTTGTGATTTATATTCCTCGTCGGTTAAATGCTCTGCTGACATAGTATTTATTTTATATATTTTTATATAATGTTTTAAGGTTATTACATTAGATAGAATGATAAGAATACGAATACCCAAACCAAATCTACAAAGTGCCAATATAAACCCAATTTTTCAATCATTTCATAGTGTCCTCTGCGTTGAAATACCCCTGCACCCGTAGCGAAGAATCCCCAAATATTCAAACATACCCCTGTGAATACGTGGAAACCGTGAAAACCTGTAATGCCGAAGAACAAGGCACCAAATGCAACCGGACCACCAGTAGCTCTAAAGCCATCCATAAGTTGAAATTTCTCACCATGTGAAGTAAATGTATTTCCTACTAAATCAATTACCCTTTGTCCGATACCGGCATCAAAGTGATTCTCTGCCAAATGTGTAATACCATTAACATCAGGCACAAAAGGATTAAAGAAAGGTCTCATACCCTCTCCTAATAAATGTGTCCACTCCCAAGCCTGACAACCTAAGAAAGCTGCACCACCTACTATTCCCCAAAACATCCAGAACATTACACCTTTTTGATTCATTCGGTGGCCTTCTTGTACTGCACGTACAATAAAAACAGAACTCATAATCAAGATAAAGGTCATGATAGATACAAAACCCATTGGTATTTGATGATGCCCCATAAATGGCATAGCATTAAATACATGATTAGGATCCGGCCACCATTTGTGCGATAAGCGCAAAGAGAAATAAGCTATCAAAAACGCAGAAAATGTAAATGCGTCTGACAATAAAAAATACCACATCATGGTTTTTCCATAGCTTATTCCCATGGGCGACTTTTCCCCGCCTTCACCATTATCCGGTGTTGGTGCGGGTAAATGCTCGTCAACATGATGCTTTTGAACTTCCAGTACTTCTGACATAGAATGAATTTATTCGATTAATGATTAAAATTTAAGTATAAAAATATAAACAAATACAACCACAGCAAGCCCATAAAATGCCAATACATAGAAAGCAAATCAGTACGCAGGCTGTAAATACCTTTTTCTTTGTCTTCCAATTCTATCAATATAGTCTTATCTGTCGTTTTCAATTGTATTAATGCATGTATGGAGGCTATGAGTAAAAATATCAAGCCACCGCCAACATGTATAAAATGCATAAATGTAATGACATAAAAAAACGAGCCGGCAGGATTAGGACTGAATGCTAAATAAACACCTTGATTATATAAAGCACCCCAACCCATTATTTGCAGTATGCAAAATAAGATGCCCAAACCAAAAGTAATCCAAAGTCCGGTTGCCATCAGTTTTTTATTACCCTTTTTATTTGCAGTATGTGCAACATATAAAAATGCGCTACTCAGCAAAATAACAAATGTAGCTACATTAAAAATTTTGGGCATCAAAAAGCTACTCCAATTTCCGGCTGCACCTTTACGCACCACAAATGCGCTTGTAAATCCGGCAAATATCATCATCACAGACAATATAGCCAGCCACATCGTGAAACGTTGTGCACCCTGTACATTATTTTGACGCTGATATGATGCTGTTACTCCCATTATAACTTATCTAAAACTAAAGCAATGAATACGACAGGTAAGTAAATAAAAGAAGCAAACATTAGTTTCTTTGCACTTTTATCATTTAAGTCTGTTGCCAGTTGTATTCCTGCAGTGAGAAAATAAAATCCCATGATGAGAACTATAATTAATGAGGTTATCCCGCTAAATTTAAAATAATAAGGTAGAATACTCATTACAATTAATCCTAACAAAAACGGTATATTTTGTAAAGCTGCTTTTCTTGTTTTTCCATCAGATGATGGCAATAAGAAATAGCCTGCTTTTTTATAGTCATCATCTAATAACCATGCTATCGCCCAAAAATGCGGAATTTGCCAGAAGAATTGTATGGCAAAAAGCAAAAGACCTTCTAGACCGATAGTGCCGGTTGCGGCAGTATAGCCAATCAACAAAGGCAATGAACCGGGTATAGCTCCAATAAATACCGCCATAGGACTTATACGTTTGAATGGCGTATAAATAAATGCATAGGATAATAATGCCAGAGCACCTAACAATCCACTTAGTGCATTAAAGTAAAATCCAAGAATAAAAATTCCACTTACCCCACATATACCGGCAATAATGTAAGCTTCAACTAACTTCATTCTGCCTGCAGCAAGTGGTCTGTTTTGTGTACGCGACATCAATTTATCTAAGTCCTTTTCAATAATTTGATTTATTGTATTGGACGATGCTGTAACCAAAAACCCACCTAGTGACAATAATAAAACAGATATTTTAGTATAGCTGTCAGCTGCCATTAAATAGGCCATTACTGCAGAAAAAACGACTAAAAAAGATAATCTGAATTTTGTCAGCTCCATAATATCTCTGATCTTCAATTTTATTGAAGTCATGAAAGATATGGAGGCTGTATTTTGCATAAATACGTTAATTAAAATAATATTTTTTTAATGTATTTCTTCTTGTAGTTCTTTTTCAGTTAATGGGACAGTTTGCGGAATAAAATCAGTTTCTGCTCCAGGTCTGCTGTAATCATAAGGCCAGCGATATACGGTAGGTAAGTCACCTTCCCAGTTACCGTGTATACCTTCAATTGGTGAAGTCCATTCCAACGTATTGGCACCCCATGGATTTTGTCCTGATTTTCTACCGCGTTTTATACTCCAGAAGAAGTTAATCAAGAATATAAATTGTGCAAAAAACACAATAACAGTAGCGATACTGATTAATTTATTCATGTCATCAAAAACAGCAAATTGCGGGAACTCACTATTAGTAAAGTATCTGCGCGGTACACCGGCCAAACCTTGAAAGTGCATAGGCCAGAAGATAAGATAAGCTCCGATAAATGTAATCGCAAAGTGGATGTATGCCAATGTTTCATTCATCAAGCGACCAAACATTCTCGGATACCAGTGATATACTCCGGCAAACATACCAAAGAATGCTGAAACACCCATTACAATATGGAAGTGAGCTACGACAAAGTAAGTAGCATGTACCTGAATATCAATAGTAGAGTTACCCAACCAAATACCAGTTAATCCACCGGAGATAAATGTAGAAACAAAGGCAACTGCAAATACTAATGGTGGAGTAATCTTAATATTTCCTTTCCAAAGTGTAGTTAACCAGTTGAATACTTTTACTGCAGATGGAATTGCGATTAACAAAGTAAATAAGGTAAATATAGACCCTAAAAACGGATTTACACCAGCTACAAACATGTGGTGAGCCCATACGATGAAGCCTAAAATTGTAATACCCAAAATAGAGAATATCATTGCTTTATAACCGAATATTGGCTTACGAGAATGTACGGCCAATATTTCTGAAACCATACCCATGGCTGGTAAAATGATGATATATACTTCAGGATGCCCCAAGAACCAGAATAAGTGCTGGAATAACACGGGAGAACCACCTGCAAAGGCCATTGCTTTACCACCTATCACGATATCTGATAAATAAAAACTAGTATGTAAGGTTCTGTCGAAAATTAATAATACAACACCGGAAACCAATACAGGGAAAGATAGAATACCGATGATGGCTGTAAAAAACAATGCCCATACTGTAAGTGGCAGTTTAAACATGGTCATTCCTTTCGTACGCAAATTTAGCACGGTAGATACATAGTTAAGACCGCCAACGAGTGTAGATGCTACGAATAATACCATTGCAATCAACCACCATGTCATACCTGCACCCGAACCCGGTGATGCTTGAGGCAATGCACTTAAAGGCGGATAAATCGTCCAACCTGCTGATGCAGCACCGGTAGGCAAAAATAAAGAAGCAAACATGATTACTCCTGAGATAAAAAACAACCAATATGAGATTGCATTCATTAAAGGAGATGCCATATCACGAGCTCCTATTTGCAATGGAATCAAGATATTGGCAAATGTACCGCTCAAGCTCGCTGTCAATACAAAAAATACCATAATGGTACCATGCATGGTTATCAATGAATAGTAGGCTTCAGGCGTTAATTTTCCATCCGTATACCAAGCAGAAAAAATGCGTTCCAGCCAAGGGAAAGTTTCATCCGGCCAGCCTAACTGCAAACGGAAAATAACAGACATCAAACCACCAATTATGGCCCATGCCATACCGGTTATCAAAAATTGCTTTCCAATTGTTTTATGGTCTAAACTGAAAACATACTTAGTGATAAATGTTTCCTGATGGTGATGTTCTCCATGTCCATGAGCATGTACATCTACCTGCTGTTCAGTACCTGTGTGCAATGTTTCCATATATGATTATTTACAAAAGATTTGGAGTTGAAAATTATTTTTTAGTAACACGAATGTCTATTCTTCTGTTTTGTTGACGACCTTCTGCTTTTTTATTGTCTGCAACAGGATATTGTTCGCCATATCCTTCCGCTTTCATGCGATTTTCAGGTACACCTAATTTTACTAATTCAGCCATTACATTTTTAGCTCTGTCATCGGATAGTTTCATATTCGCAGCCGGATCACCAACATTATCTGTATAGCCACCGATTTTAATTTCTACGCTTGGAAAAGCTTTCATGATTTCTGCAACATTTTTCAATTGTTCCTGCGATTCCGGTTTTAAAGTTGATTTTCCTGTTTCAAATAATAATCGGTCAAATGAAAACCACTTATCTTTTGAAACAGCTTCACCGCTTTTGATAAAATCAATCAATTTATTTTCAACGCCATTTGCAACAGCACCCGAAAGTGCAAAACCTGTAGAAAGTGTATTACTATAAGCGATTGTAGAGCTTGTTATAGTGGAAGGCGCTTCCTCAGCGGGAGCTGCATTCGTATTACTTCCTTGTCCCGGCAAAATAATTGAACCACTAGCTATGGCTGCTTTTGCCACAGTTTCGTAATATGATTTTTGCTCACCCAACCATTTGTCATATTCTGCTTGTTCAACTACTCTAACTTTTTTCTTCATATTATAATGACCGTTACCACAAATATTATTACAAGCTATATAGTAACTAAATTCAGGGTCATTTTTAATTTTTTTCATCTCCTCAGATGTGATTGTCGGTTTGAACCAAAATTTAGTTGGTACACCTGGAACAGCATCCATCATGAAACGGAATTCAGGAATATAAAAACTATGAATTACATCTAAAGAACCAATATTTGCATACACCGTTTTTCCTTTCGGCAATACCATTTCGTCTGCTAAAATATCATCATGACTGGCAGGATCATTCCAGTTTATTCCTAGCTCATTATCAGGACAAACTAAAGAAAAATCACGTTTACCCAATACTCCGTCTTTACCCGGATATCGCAATACCCACATAAATTGTTTGCCAATGACTTCTACTTCACATACATCACGCGGTCTGTCTTTAAATACATTGAAGATACTATACCATCTCCACATGCCAATTCCAATTAATACAGTCAAAACGATAGCCGGAATAACCGTCCAAACTACTTCAATCGTATTATTATGCGGATAGAAATAAGCTTTATTGCCTTTCTTAAAGTGATATTTATAGGTAAAATAAAAAAGCAAAGCCTGTGTAATGACAAATACAGAGCCTGTAAATATCAAAGTTATGTTTATCAATTGTTGAATCCATGCACCATGTTCTGTAGCCGGTTTTGGTAACAAATATTTTTTGTACACGAATGCAGAAATTATGGAATATGCTAAAATTGCAAATCCGAGCAGTAATAAATAAAATGCTCTTTTACCATGACTGGCTTCTTCTTCTTGTCCATCTTGAAGTGCTTTTACAAGGTCTTTTGCTTTCGCTATCTGTACGATTACTATGTAAAATAAGATAAGGGATAATAATCCTAAAATGAATGATGACATAGATACCTAAGTTTTATTTAATGTTTTATCAGTAAGGAATTTTTTTAATTTACAAGTAAACATCGAATCCAACAATCAAAATTATTTATTAGCAATTGAATCTTAATCGTGCTTGTTATTTTCTGGAATGCTATACGTTGTAAATTCTTGCAAATCTATTAAAAAAAACTAATTCTTCGATAAGAATTATCATTTTTTTTAGTGCACACTACACACAATAGTTAATAATTTTTATGAGTCTGATAATTTACTCAGTCATACAGTATTTGTTAGTGCTTTAGCGAAACTACCTAATATTAGGTAATCTAGAAAAAGAACAAAAAAAGACCTGAATAAATCAGGTCTTTTATAAAAAATGATGTGTGTTTTAAATGTGCAGTTTATAACTTTCTTCCACAAATGGATGAGTGGTAGAAGCTAGATCTTTTATTTTAGAAAGAGCCTTTAATGTCACCCAAATAAAGATACTGCCGAACATAAATAATAATCCGATGCTAATTAAACCATAACCACCTATTGGAATTCTAGCCGGACAGTTCATTAAGAAGAACCAGGTAAACTGACCAAAAATGATAATACATGCAACTACATTGGTTACTTTTGGGTTTCTTTTTGCTTTGCGTTTCATTAATATAAAGAAAGGCAATACGAAGTTACACAAGAACATAAAGTGGAAGATAAAACCATAAGTGCCAGTTGT
>DAOQII010000040.1:9003-13223 GCA_035339455.1 Chitinophagales bacterium | reverse complement strand
CCCCGCCACTAATGCTCCCAGTGCAATCTGTATAAACACAAGTAGTATCAATAGCAGAAAATAAATGCGCTTATTCTTGTTATCGTTTTTATCTCTATTGGGATATAAATAACCCAAACCGGTGTACAATACATAAGCTACAATTATTGTGGCCACTACTATATGCGACATCAGGTTGACAGGATTCACCAATACCGTATTTTGTTTGAGTCCGCTTTGCACCATAATCCAGCCCACTATTCCGGCTATTCCACCTAACACTATTGCAATGACAATTTTGAAAATATCCTGTTTGTTTACTAACCTCTTTATTGCAAAAATGATTAATGGGATAAGTGCTGCAATGCCAATAAGTCGTCCCCATAAACGATGAAACCATTCCCAGAAGTAGATGTGTTTAAACTGTTCAAGTGTCATCGATGTGTTGACCAATTTAAATTGTCCGAACTGCTGATATTTGATAAATGCCAAATTCCAGGCTTGTTCATTCATCGGAGGAATAAATCCCAGTATAGCCTTCCACTCCGTAATAGAAAGCCCGCTGCCTGTAAGCCGGGTGATGCCGCCTAATAAAATTTGACCCAACAGCATACCGACACCCACCATATACCATATACCTAAGATTTTATTTTTATTTTCTTTTCGTAAAAAATCCATCTTATTGTTTTATGTGTTTTGCAATATTATTGATAGTGACATCCATCGGGGTGTATGTAAATGAAAACTGATTGACAAATTTGTCATTTTTATAGTGAAAATTTTCCATGGCAATTTTAAGATTTTCAGCTGTAAGCCCGCGCTTGCGAGAAGAAAATGTACTCAACATCGCATCTAAGAATACAAAAAACCTTCCTGAATATCTGTTTAATTTCATCTGTGGAGGTGCTACTTGCAATGCCTGTGCAATTTTTTCAAAATAGTTTTTGTAAGTGAGTGTTTCGTTCACTAAGATAAAACGCTCAGCCGTTTTTTTGCATTCCATTAAATCAATACAAGCACGTGCACAATCTTCTACATCAATGAAGCCGATAGAACCCGGAGTGTAAAATGGCAATTTGCGTGTTGCTATCTGTCTGAATAATCTTAGTGTAGCTTTATGTTCATCATTGCCCACACCAATGATAATGCCGGGATTGACAATTACGGCATCCAGCCCTTCTTGCACACCCCGCCAGATTTCTCGTTCTGCCAGCATCTTCGTGATGCCATAATGTGTAGTCCATTCGTTTTTTTCCCATTTGGTTTCCTCATCAATTTCGACATCAGGTTTACCGCCAATGGCAGCCACAGAGCTGATATGTACAATTTTCTTTACATTTTTATACAAGGCAATATTGACTACGTTCGCCGTACCTTCAATATTTGTCTTATACATCTTGTCATAGTAAGAGGCATCGTAACCAATAACTGCAGCTGCATGATAAATTTTATCTATGCCTTCACAGGCTGTTTCTAAGGATGGAATATCTAAAATATCACCCTCTGTAATTTCCAGTTTGTTTTGGAAAGCCTGTAAATGCGATAAATCGGAATGCTTACGTTTAATAATACGCACTTGTTCACCTTGAAATACTAGTTGTTTTACCAATTCACCGCCCAAGAATCCGGATGCCCCAGTTACCAAAATCATGGTGCAAATGTAAAATATTATTGGCTAATACAAGAAGTTGCTAATGAAGACTGTTTAAGGTAGTGTCAATTTCTTGTATTTTACTTTCCAGGAGAAGTATAATTTCTGAATAATCAGTGTTATGGTCTTTAGAGATGGAATGCAAAAGTAAGTTTAATTCAGATAAATTCAGCAGCTGGCTTAATGGTTTCAACGAATGCAGAAGAAATCGGATTTGACCTTCTTCTTCATCTTTTAAGGCTATGGTAAGCTGACTCAATTTCTCTGAAAAATCTGCAATACCTAAAATATATCGCTCCTTGCGAGAGGTTTCAAAATCTTTTAAAAAGTCAATAATCCGGTTTTTTATTTCTCCAGCCATACGGTTTATGGAGTAAATATACTATATTTATTTAAATAAAAACATAAAATTATGGCAATAAATAAACTGATAAACATTTATATTATCGGAGGAGGTGTGGCCGGTATGACAGCCGCACACGAATTGAGTAAAAAGAAAATAGACGGAAAAAAGGTTTTTAATATTACTCTATTTGAAAAAGATCCTAAATATATTGGAGGCAAAGCAAGGAGTATTGAACATCTGGAAAATAATTTTCAAGATAGTAACAGACTTAATTTCCTTCCGGCTGAACATGGCTTTCGTTTTTTTCCGGGTTTTTATTCCAATATCGATCAAGTATTAAAAGAAATTCCCGCAGATAATCCGGGAAATAAAAAAAATAAAAGTGTATTTGATAATCTGGTACAAACCAGTACGTATATGTTTTCGTTCTTCAAAAACCAAAACAGAAATCCCATTTTATTACTGAATAAGACCGAGCAATGGGATTATTTCGGATCTGTTTTGAAAATGATACGTTCCACACGAGATGCTTATTTGGATATTAATCATAATGGAAAAAATCATTTTGCGTATGCATTGTTTAAAATGATTACTTCATCACATTTTAGGAAGCAGGAAGAATTTGAACGCGAGTCCTGGTTTGATTTTATTAATGCACGCAACACCTCTTACGGTAATGATTATGCAACTTTTTTTGCTGATGGACTGACACGCAGTCTTGCTGCGGCAAAGAGCAGAAAAACCAGCACGCGTACCGGTAGTACGATATTGCCTAAGATGTTATTTGAAGTGATTGCACCGGGAGGTGCCGCAGGAAGAGTACTCAATGCGCCTACGAATCAGGCTTGGCTATTGCCTTGGAAAAATCAACTTGAAAAAGAAGGGGTGAAATTTGAAATGAATGCTGTATGCGTGGATATAGAGTGTACCTATCATCAGGAATTGCCAACTGTAGACGTTGAGAAATCTGCCTTATCCAAAAATAAGAGTAAAGATTTTTATTATATAGAGAGCATACGAATTAAGCAAGATGAAACTTATACATGGAAGCATAATGCTGATATGAAAGCTATTTTCTTGTTTGCAATTCCGGTTGAAAAAATGGCAAAATTATTGACTGATTCGAGAGATGCAGATATTTTTCATGCAGACCCATCCCTCAAGTTTATCCAGCATTTGAAAGGTAGTGTAGACTGGATGTGTGGCATTGTTTTTTATTTAAGGAACAAAGTTGAAATTACGCATGGCCATATTAATTTGAATAATTCAAAATGGGCGATAACGGGTATTCATCAAGAACAATTTTGGACTGCTGCGTATCAACCTGAGAGGTTTGGCAATGGCGACGTAAAAGGCATTTTATCATTAATTATGTCAAACTGTGACGAAGACAGCGACCTTTGCGATAAGCGTTCTGTATTTGAAATGACGAGAGAAGATATTATTAAAGAAGCGTGGGAGCAAATTAAAGCAGCGACTTTTATTGTAGAACGAGATGATAATGGTGAAATCTGCGGCTACCGTTGTCCCACAGATCACGATATCATTTACGAATATACCTTTCTTGATGAATCTGTAACGGAAAGAAGAAGTGAAGCATTACAAGAGATAAATGATTATTTGGAACTTACGGAAACAAACCGTCATTCAGAATTCGACACAGCATATGCCGATTATAAAAAAGTAAGAAATGATGGCGCAGACAATCCGCTGAATTTGCATCGGGGCAAACCTAAGAAAAAGGTATTTGTATGCGAAAATGAAAGTAAATTATTGGTGAATTATGTAAATATGTATTGCAATAGACCTTCAACATATACCCGTATACCGAACATGTTTCTTGCCGGAGATTACGTGCGTACCGAAGTGGATTTGGCCACTATGGAAGGCGCATGCGAATCGGGGATACGTGCCACAAATGCAATTGTTCAAACAGTGAAAGGATCTGATTTGTATAATGATAGCGGAGAATATGACAAATTACAACTTTCTAAGATTGCGAAGTATATCAACCCATTTTACAAGTTCTTAAAGACACCGTTGTTTATCATTTTCTTTAGCTTGTTTTTGATTGCCGGCTTTGCCACGGTGTTACTAATATTTGAATACATAGCGAAGCATAATATTTTTCCTCACTTACCTTCGCTGCCCATACTCAAAGATGCTATAATAGCAGGAACTCCTTTGCACAAAATAATTTGCAAAGTTTCGTTAGTTCTCAGATATATTTCCGCAGCATTTGTT
>DAOQII010000040.1:0-8903 GCA_035339455.1 Chitinophagales bacterium | reverse complement strand
CAAAATAATTTGCAAAGTTTCGTTAGTTCTCAGATATATTTCCGCAGCATTTGTTTTAATTATTTTATTCAAACACTTGCAGACTAAACCGGAAAAGAAGATATTGATTTTTTCTATTGCAAGTGTTGTCTTTAGTTTACTTTGCATAAGCTATTTTTATTCTCTGTTTTTTATAGTCGTTTTCCTCGTAATAATTATTTATTTTTCAGGATATTTATTTTTCAGATCGCATATAAGAATGGATGAAAAAAATTATAGTAAGGGTATGCTCTGGGTTCCTTTTTCAGACGGTTCACTGGTAAAGAAACTGGTATTTTATTTATTCAGAAATAGTGGGAAGGCGAAATAGTTATATAGAATCAATTATTGACAGGCTTATCTCCCAAGGTAAAGACAAAAGGGAAACACTGATATTTTTCTCAAAGCTCACTGCATTTTTTACTTTTTTATACGCTTTTGTTTCCGGATTTATCATGCATAATTATTGGAGTATGGTAGAGTGCAGTCTTTATGGCATCTTCTGTTTGTTACTCCCCACGCTACTCAAAAGAAATTATAATTACAGGATTTTGGCCAATCTATTTGTTTTAGGTGGAGTAATAAATGTATATTTCAATGCATTCCAATTTGGCGGTATAAACTCCTCAGTAATGACCTGGACTGTTTATATTCCGATTGTTCCGCTTTTGATTGCTAAAGACAAAGATGCAATACGCTGGCTTTTTTTAGCACTGACGGTCAATATCATTTTTTGGCTGGTAAATTATCAGCGAGGTTTAAGCGATGTGGAATACCGTATTTCTTTGTTTAATCTGTTTGTTTATGAAGGCTTGGATTTATTGATTTTTTTATTCTCCTTCTTCTTTTATTTATCCAGGGATAAAGCAGAAAAAATTTTGACACAAAAAAATCTTGAACTGGAACAGACTAAAATAGAATTGCTCGAATCGCAAAATTCTAAAGATATATTCATTGCCAATATAAGCCACGAAATGCGCAATCCTATCAGTATTATCAAAGGATTATTGAATATTGTTGAAAAAAATGAACAAGATGAAAACAGTAAAGTCTATTTAAATAAATGTGTGGAAAATGCCAATCAGCTCACTTCTATCATTAATGATTTGCTGGATATTTCCAATTTGGAAACAGGCCGTTTGCATACGTTCAAAGCTAACTTTGATTTGTATAAACTCATTTATGCCAGTGAGACATATTTTGAGAACAGAGTGGGTCAGAAAGCAATTCAGTATACGATAGATATTCATCCGGATACACCAAAGTTAATCTTGTGCGATCAAACCCGCCTGACTCAAATTATCAATAATCTGCTTGATAATGCTATAAAATATACCGAATCCGGCAATATTCAGCTGAATTGTTTTATGCAAGATGCGAAAATTTGTATTGAGGTAAAAGATACTGGAATCGGTATTCCTGAAGATAAA
The DNA here is from genome assembly GCA_035339455.1 of Chitinophagales bacterium. Classification (GTDB taxonomy): domain Bacteria; phylum Bacteroidota; class Bacteroidia; order Chitinophagales; family JADIYW01; genus JADJSS01. The sequence goes on along the minus strand of DAOQII010000040.1, from coordinate 7,455 downwards.
CTGGAGCATATTTTTGAAAACTTCTTTCGTGTGAGTTATGATAATGCTGTTTCGGGAACAGGGCTGGGTTTGTCTATCGTGAAAAAAATCGTGAAACTGATAGATGGTGAAATTTATGTTACAAGTACTATGCATAAAGGCTCTGCTTTTCGTGTGGAATTTCCATACGAATATGACCCAACACTTGATGAACCGGATACAGAAGTAAAACTTCTTGAGATTAGAAAGAAATTGAATGGTATAAGTTTGTTAATTGCGGATGATATGCTGTTGAATCATTTGATTATTGAAAATGCAATTCACGAGCAGTTGTTGAATTGTAGCATGGACTTTGCTATTGACGGCGAAGAAGTATTGGAGAAATTGAAGACCAGTCAATATGATATTTTATTGATGGATATTAATATGCCTAAAAAAAGCGGCATTGAAACTACGCAGGAGATTCGGAAGATATATGGCAAAAAGCAACATATTATTGCCTTATCAGCAAATGCACAAAAGAAGGATATTGATTATGCAAAGAAACTTGGTTTTGATGAATATGTTACCAAACCTCTTGATATCTCCGATTTATTGTTGAAAATGGATAGTGTTATGCATCCGGTTTCTGTGCTCGAATAAATGAATAATTCCAATCTCCACTTTTAAAAGCTTTATATTGGTATAAGCAAGAACGGGTGTTTTCAGTCTGTCTTTTTGTGCGCAATCCCAGCCATTCCATAGTCTTACTGATCAACATCCCCGGAAAATAACAGGCATATAATCGTTTTACTGACGGATAAACAGCATCGCTTTTATCTTCAATCTTAACATCAGTAAAGCCAATTTTTTCCATTTCTGATTTAAAATAATCAGTACACGCAAAGGAAGGAATGGACCAAGATTTCTCCATTTTTTGCAACCATGAAGATGGATTTTTATTGCTGAAAAAATCTGCCATGATTAGCGTGCCACCCGGCTTCAGCAAGCGAAATGCTTCTTGTAAAAAGCGCACTTTGTATTCTGCATGGCAAACGCTTTCTATTGCCCAAACAAAATCAAATGATTGCGAGGGTAATGTTGTACAGCAATAATTCTGAACATCAAAGTGCAAGACGTGCTCCAGACCAAACTTTTGAGCATTGGCTTTGCACGCTGCTATTTGTAATTCTGGTAATGCAATACCCGTTACATGGGCCTGATAATTTTGAGCCAGAAAAATACTGCTCCCGCCTGCACCACATCCTGCATCCAGTATCTTTTTATTTGCAGAAATATTTCCAAATTCTGCCAGCTTAATATTCATATTTCTGATTGCCTCACGGAGGTTCGACGTAGAAGTATCCCAGTAGCCATAATGCAGGCACATTTCAGAGTTGAGATGCCAGACTAATTTATAGTCAACTGTACACTGATTATAATAGTCTATGATTTCAAGCTCACGTTTCTTCTCAATGGTTTTTTCCGTATAAAGGTTTTTCATCTTTATGGTAAAAGGTTATTTCCAATAAAGATAATAGATTATTTCATTAAAAAAAATAAAAATAAAAAAATTATGCTGATTATTTTAACAGGTATTCCTGCTTTTTTATGGTAAATAAATTGCCCCGCCTGTAACATTCTTTTTTGCACCCGTTACTGATGCTAAGCTGTTTGGGATTTCTATAAAACGCAATAACCCGCAAAATGCCATTAATAAGGCTTCTTTGTATTGTAGGGTTTGCATGCCGGGTACTACAGCCTGTAAAGCAGTATGTGCCTGTATGCGTTCTGTCAGATATGTATGTAAAGCACCGCCACCGGTGATGAGTACAGCATTTCCGTTGTTAAAATGTTGAAGTGCTTTGCCTGTTTGCATGGCAATATGTTCTGTGCAGCTGGCTAAAATATCTTCTATACCGGCATTGTATCTTTCACATCGGGCAATCCATTCAGCATATACATGTTCACTGCCTAATGATTTGGGTGCATCCTGCAGGCAAAAAGGAATTTGATTTAATTCATCAACCAAATCCGGAAGTATCTTTCCGGAACGGGCCAGAACTCCATTTTCATCATACTGCATACCTTTTTTTTTGGCAAAATGGTTTAATAAAGTATTTCCTGCACAAATATCATAACCGTAAATTCTATCATCCTTGCTATGTAAAGAAATATTACAAATGCCACCGATATTCAGAAATGCCTTGTACTGAGGGAATAAATATTTTTCAACAATAGGTACCAGAGGTGCACCTTGACCGCCATAGGCAATATCTGATGTTCTGAAATCACAAATAACTTTGCAACCCGTTTGTGCTGCAATTTGTGCTCCGCATCCAAGCTGAGTAGTAAATCCCAATAAGGGTTGGTGAAAGATAGTTTGTCCGTGAGAGGCAATGAAATCGATTTTGTTTAACTTATATTCCTGAATAAAATCAGCAGTAAGTTGTCCGAAATATTTCCCTATTTCAGTGTGCAGTTGTGCAAAATCAAAAGCATTGTTTTGAGTGGCCAGTCTGATCCGATCTTTAAATGCATCATTAAACGCTATGCATTTAGCAGCAATGATGCTGTATGCTATGTTTGAAGGAAGAATAGTGGGCTGTTTGTAATTGTCAGTCTGTCGAGTTGAATTTTCTGCATTTGAATCAATAGTAAATGTTACGGCACAAATGTCCAATCCATCAAGTGAGCTACCGCTCATGAGCCCAATGGCAGTATACGATGTTTTTTGATACATTTCAATCTATAAACCAATCACAAAATGTAAATTTACAACTTTAATACACAATATGAAGAGATTGTCCGTTTTGCTCTTTTTGAATGCAGTTGTCTGTTTACTGTTTGCCCAGGAAACATTTCCTGTGAATGGCACTCCTGATAAGCGTCCTGAAAAATTCTTGCTTATTCATGCCCGCATAGTACCCGATTATAAAAGTGTGCCCTTTGATGGCAGTATGCTCATCGAAAATGGCAAGATAAAAAAAATGGCAAAAGGAATTATTGAGGAAAAAGGAGCCGTCATCATAGATGCGAAAGGCAATTATCTTTACCCGTCTTTTATTGATCTATATGCACAATACGGTCTAGCACAAAATACACCAAAATCAAATAACGGCTATCCTCAGTTTCTGTCGGACAAACAGGGAGCATATGATTGGAATGAGGCAATACGGGCTGAATATAATGCATACGAAAACTTTAAGACAGACGCAAAACAAGCGCAGTCTTATTTGGAAAATGGTTTTGGTGCTTTGCTGACGCATAATATGGATGGTATAGTAAGAGGTAGTGGAGCCTTGGTGAGCTTGTCTACCCAAAAGAAAGAACAAGAAATTTTTATCCAACCGCGTGCAGCCGGATTTTATTCTTTTGATAAAGGAAGTTCTCAGCAGGATTATCCCAATTCACTCATGGGCAGTATTGCTTTACTTCGGCAAACCTACTACGATGCGCAATGGTATAAGACACAAAAAACTGAATTTAATATTACGCTTGATGCATTTAATAAGTTGCAGCAAATGCCAATGTTCTTTAATACCTCCGACTGGCAGGATGTTTTTCGTGCAAAAAAAATAGCAGATGAATTTAAGCTTAACTACATATATGTTGGAAATGGTGATGAATATCAACGAATAGCCGAGCTTAAGAACCTCAATATTCCTCTCGTAATACCTGTCGTACTCCCACTTCCTTTTGATGTAGAAGCTCCTTACGTCGCTACAGATATAAGTTGGCAACAACTGGCACATTGGGAAGATGCCCCTTATAATCTTGCTCTTTTACAACAGCAAAAAATTGATTTTGCGCTGACTTCTTACGGACTGAAAAATAACAAAGACTTTTTCAAAAATCTGAATAAATACATAAAGTACGGAGCGTCTAAAGAAGAAATATTGAAAGCACTAACTTATACTCCGGCAAAATTAATTGGCGCAGACAGCTTGATAGGAACTTTAGCAGTTGGAAAATATGCCAATTTTATCTTGACGGATAAACCTGTTTTTGACGATGGTTTCTCCATTTTGCAAAACTGGACACAAGGTGAACAGCACATCATTAATCCATTTACTGACTCGCTTTATGAAAAATATATTTTGTCATACGGCAACAGGAAAGACACCTTGACGATTAATAAATCAGTTTCAAAAAATGAAGCATTTATCATGGCAGATACTGTACAACAAAAATTAAATGTCAGCTTAGCCGAAAACCAAATCTCATTTTCATTCGATAATATCGATAAAAATAATAAAGGAACGATCAGATTCATGGGATGGAAATCTATTAATGGATTTTCAGGAAACGCACTCATGCCCGATGGGAAGTCAATTACCTGGATGGCAAAATCATTCTCATTTACAGCAAAAAAAGACAGTACGTTTGTAAAAACAGATACGGCAAAAAAACAATTGCCTGCCATTGTTTTTCCATTTAATGCATACGGAAACAACAAACTTCCCGAAGCAAAGAAGATAATCTTCAAGCATGCTACTGTTTGGACCAATGAGACAGAAGGCATTCTGAAAAACACGGATGTTGTTGTAGAAAACGGGAAAATAACCTATATCGGCAATCAGGCAGACGAAAAAAATGCAATTATCATTGATGCAACCGGAAAACATCTCACTTCAGGAATTATAGATGAACATTCTCATATTTGTATTTCCGGGAATGTAAACGAATGTTCACAGTCTTCAACGGCAGAAGTGCGCATCGGCGATGTCGTTAATAGCAATGATATCAATATGTATCGTCAGCTTGCCGGGGGTGTGGTAGCCGCTCAGTTATTGCACGGCTCCTGCAATCCTATAGGCGGACAATCTGCACTCATAAAACTGAGATGGGGAAATATGCCCGAAGAGTTAAAAATTAAAAATACAGATGGTTTTATCAAATTTGCTTTAGGCGAAAATGTAAAGCAAAGCAATTGGGGTGAAAAACAAAATCAACGTTTTCCGCAAACCCGTATGGGTGTAGAGCAAGTGTATATGGATTATTTTACAAGAGCGTCTGAATATCTGCAAAAAAAGAATGCACGTAAAGACTTGGGCTTGGATGCACTTGCAGAAATTTTAAACAAAAAACGATTCATCACTTGTCATTCTTATGTACAATCTGAAATAAATATGCTGATGCATGTGGCTGATAAATTTAAGTTTAAAGTCAACACGTTTACGCATATACTGGAGGGCTATAAAGTAGCAGATAAAATGAAAAAACACGGTGCAGGGGCATCTACTTTTGCCGACTGGTGGGCCTATAAACTCGAAGTGATGGAGGCTATTCCGTGGAATGCGGCTGTGCTGCAAAAGATGGGTATCGTAACGGCGATAAATTCTGATGATGCGGAAATGGGACGAAGACTCAATCAGGAAGCTGCCAAAGCACTAAAATACGGAGGAATAAGTGAAGAAGAAGCGTGGAAAATGGTAACATTGAATCCGGCTAAATTATTACATCTCGACAAAAATATGGGCAGCATCAAAGTGGGCAAGGATGCGGATTTGGTTCTGTGGAGCGACAATCCTTTAAGTATTTATGCTAAAGCTGAACAAACTTACATAGACGGCAAGAAATATTTTGATATCACTGAAGAAGAAAAAATGCAGGATCAAATCAGAAAAGAGAAGGCAAGAATTATACAGAATATGCTACAGGCTAAAAAAGATGGAGCAGAAACACAACCGGCAATGCCATATTTTCAGGAAAACTATCACTGTGATGATTCCGGCATTTATCATGAAAGACAAAAATAAATTACCACATAATTTCGACCGATGAAACAAATACTAAGTAATATACTACCATTTTTATTCTTGCTTAATAATAGTACAGCAACGCTAATTGCACAAAATTATGCCATACAGCACGGCACTATTCATGTGGGTAATGGTCAAGTAATAGAAGATGGCGTGATTCTTTTTGAGAAAAATAAAATTATAAATGTTGGAAAGTTTGCATCAGAAGCTGACAAAAAATATACACGAATTGATGCAACCGGAAAACAAATTTATCCCGGCATTATTTTGGCAAATACAGATGTTGGCTTAGTGGAAGCGGAGGCCATCAGACCAACAAGAGATGATTATGAAGTCAACCTGATTAATACAAATATCCGTTCATTGATAGCTTTTAATACCGATTCAAAAGTATTGCCTACTTACATCTTCAACGGCATTACTTATGCGCAGGTTTGTCCTCGCGGTGGTTTAGTGGCCGGTTCTTCTTCAGTAATGAAGACGAATGGATGGAATTGGGAAGATGCCGTAGAATTGGCGGATGATGGCATTCATTTATATTATCCTTCCCTGATAAATTGGGGCGGAAAACCCAACGAAAAGTATACGGCTACCTACAATAAAATAGAAACTTTCTTAGCTGATGCCAAGGCTTATGCTGATACGTTCTCACTCCGGGAAAAAGTGCTGACATTAGAGCCTATGCGTGAAGTATTTTCCGGAAATAAGAATCTGTATATACATGTTAACGGAGAAAAAGAAATAATCACAGCAGTTTTACTGGCAGAAAAATATGGCATAAAGCCGGTTTTGGTCGGAGCAAAAGATTGTGAGAAAATTATTTCTTTTCTGAAAGAAAAAGGATGTGCGATTATTTTGCACAAAATGCATATACTCCCACTTCGTGTTGATGACGATGTAAATGCGATATATAAAATTCCAAATGCTTTGGCTGAAGCCGGTATTTTATTTTGTTTTGGAAATAATGAATACGAAAACTGGAATGCCCGGAATATCATGTTTAATGCAGGCAGTGCCGTTGCTTTTGGCTTGCAAAAGGAGGAAGCTATTAAGGCACTGACTTATAATCCTGCAAAAATATTGAAGTGTGAAAATCAAATGGGCACTCTTGAAGCAGGAAAAAATGCCACCTTTCTGATTTCAAAAGGAGATATACTCGATATGAAATCCAACCAATTAGAAACAGTTTTTATTGACGGGCAAGAAGTCAACTTGAATGAAAACTGGCAACAGCAACTCTATGAAAAATACCTGCAAAAGTATAAACAGGAAAATAGCTTAAAACCATAAGATAATCAGTTGCTGACAAAAAAAAGAGCCGGACTATTTCCGGCTCTTTTTTTATTTATGTGATGAAAAATTATTTCAATTTGAATGCTTTTTTAACCGCATCAACATAATCTAATTTTTCCCAGGTGAATAATTCTACCTGTACTTTTTTCTCGTTGTCTTTACCTTTATTGAAAACTTTAGTAACCACTTCCGATTTTCTTCCCATATGTCCGTAAGAAGCTGTTTCTGAATAAATCGGATTGCGCAATTTCAAACGTTGCTCGATAGCATAAGGACGCATGTCAAATACTTTCTCTACCACTTTGGCAATTTCGCCGTCCGTCATGTTTACTTTAGCTGTACCATTCGTATCGACAAATATTCCGCAAGGTTTAGCCACCCCGATAGCATAAGAAACTTGTACTAATACTTCATCACATACACCTGCAGCCACTAAATT
>DAOQII010000039.1:0-13583 GCA_035339455.1 Chitinophagales bacterium | reverse complement strand
GTCTGACATCAAAACATTTCAGCAAACGGGTGTATATGGTCTTGCTGCCACCACGTGTATCACCTATCAGCACGACACGCATTTTTATGATGTTCACTGGCTCTCTTTCTCAAAAATAAAAAAACAACTACTGCCTTTATTTAAAGCATATAAAATTAATTGGGTGAAAATCGGTTTGATAAAAGACAGTAGCACACTAATTAAGTTGCTGAAATTTTTAATCGAAAAAAATGAGAACATTAAAATTATATGGGACCCGATTTTGAGATCCGGCTCAGGTTTTAATTTCAAACAAAAAGTAACAAAAAAAGAACTGAAATTCATACTCGATACCGTGTTTATGATTACGCCCAACTGGAATGAAGTACAGCCTTTGAGCAAGGAAAATGATGTCATTGCAGGTGCACAAAAGTTAGCTCAACATACCCATGTTTACCTCAAGGGCGGACATAATATAGAGACGCCCGGCACCGATATGATTTGGATAAATAAAAAGCTGGACATTCTGCATCCTGCTGAAATAACAAATTTACAAAAGCATGGCACGGGGTGCGTGTTGTCATCAGCACTGACGGCATACATGGCACAAGGAAATTCTGTACATCAATCATGCGAGCTGGCAAAAGCGTTTACCCTGAAATACATAACGAGCAATCCAACAAATTTAGGTTATCACTGACATGTACATTTCCCGTTTTCATTACCTCACGCAAGATATACTCGGCTATTTGCATGTAGAGCAAGTGCGACTTGCCTGCGAGAATGGCGTTGACTGGATTCAGCTTCGGGTGAAAAACAAGCAACGTGATGAGGTGATTCAAATTGCAAAAGAAGCCATTGCGATTTGCAAGCAACATAAGGTTACACTCATCATTAACGACCATGTGGAAATTTGTAAAGCGGTAGATGCCGATGGTGTGCACCTGGGAAAAACAGATATGCCCGTAAAAGAAGCGCGAATGTTTTTGGGAAAAGATAAAATCATCGGAGGCACGGCAAATACAATAGAAGACATCATCAGACTCTATGACGATGGCGTGGATTACGCTGGCTTGGGGCCATTCCGTTTTACGCGGACGAAACAAAATTTAAGCCCGGTTTTGGGTGTAGAAGGCTATGAAAAGATACTAACAGAAATGAGAAACAAGTACATCCAAACACCTGTTATTGCCATTGGCGGTATTCGTATAGACGATGTTGGAATGCTAATGAAATCAGGCATTCACGGCATAGCCGTTTCTTCGGCGGTGCATTATGTGGAAGATAAATTGGATGTTTTGAAGGGATTTATGTCGGTGTTTTTAGATTAAAAAGTATTTTAGATACTTATGTTTAGCATTATCTCTTTATCAATATTCCTGCTGATATCCAAGTTATGAGAATGGGATAATTAACAACCTGAGTTCGTGTTAAGAAAATTAAGGTGGAAGAAATAGTTGATTTCTCCTGTTTTCCTCCAACTTAACAAGGAGGAGGAATTAAAAGGAGGTGGTTCTATATCAAAAATCAACTATTTTTATCCCGAACTCAAGTTAACAACGATAAGACTGTTTATCGGTTATTTGTTAAGAGCATAAATATAGACAGTGGGTGCATTTTAACATACTATATTCAAAAAAAGACAAAGAATTAATTTGCAATATTTAAAATATAGTGTTATATTTACAATTAATTAGAACTCCTTTTATGATAAATTCAAAATTCAAAATTCAAAAAATTCTATTAGCAGCCATGATGCTTAGTGTGTTTGTAGTATTTTATGCCTGTAAAAAAGTAGAAGATAAAATAAGAACAGATACATCAAAAACGGCAAGTACAAATAAAAAAGGCAACAGCTCCTCAGATAGAGTTGGCGCACCAATTGATTCGCTCGAATATTATTCCAATCTTTTTTCACCAACAGGTGCAGTAAAAGATTTTATAAAACAAGGGGGTGTATTGCCGATTACCAAATATGTTAAGGATTACAGGGATTTACTCTATCAAAAAAACATCGGGAATGGTTCATTTCCATATGTTTGTTCAAACGGGATAGTGGTATTGGGCTACCCGGGTGCTGTTTGTCCGGGTGGAGGTACAGGCTCTAAGTTAAACCTGAATAATAGTTCCGGTTTAGATTGTCCGACCTATATTTTAGACCCTTATGGTAACAAAATTTACGCCTTTTCTATGTATGACGATAAAGACAGCAGACAGTTTTATTATGTGTATTTGCCGGATAATTTTAATGCCAATTCACCGATAGTAGTGCTCATACACGGCGGAGGTTGGTTTTCAGGACCCAACCCGGATAACACGAATGGCTGGCAATTACCTTTTTCTTTTACTCCATCTCAAACAAACTTTGTAAAAGACTTATTGTCCGACAGTTTTGTTGTAGTAGTACCACTCTATAGGCTATCAAGATATGGGAATACAGAACCTGAAATTACCAGCAACCCTGTAATTTGTCAAGACCAACTTAATGATATAGATTCAGCGATAGTGAATGTGAGAAGAAATTTCCCAAGCTGTTTAGGCATTAATGCCAACAGCATACAAGTAGTGGGCGAAAGTGCGGGCGGACATTTGGCACTGATGTGGGCTTATACTAAAACAACAGTACCTAGTGCTTATATAAAATCTGTAGTGGACATGTATGCACCAACCAATATGCAACAATATGGAAATTATTTGATGAATATTCTAAATACTTTTGTGTGTGGTTCTATATTTTGGCCATTTAACAATTTTTTCCCATGGTATTTCCCGATTCCAGATTTAACGAATCCTTTAGAAACCTATAATACCACTGTCTTTGATTGTAAAGCACAAGGATATGCCAACTCAAGAGTATTGCAAAGCTATAAAATGATAAAAAGCATCGTTGCCATCTCGCCTATTACAACGCCACTCACATCTACTGATTTAGCTAATGTGAGTCCTTGTTTTTCTTTGGTATCATCCCGAGTTATCCCTACTTTTGTGATGCACGGCAAAAATGATAACTTGGTTCCCTACGCCAACTCAACCAGTACTATGGATACTAAGCTTACTAATACTGGTGGCTTATTATTTAATTTTACTTCTTCTGCTGGAAGCGTACCAACCAGCTATACTTCAAGCCTAAAACATGGAATTAAACAGTACGACAATGCCAATCATGGTTGGGCTACCACAGATAATAATCCGATTACGCACAATTTTTCACAAACCATCTTGTATAATTTGGTACATGCAGATGCAAGAAAATGGTTAAACGGACATAAATAATTCCAACTATGAAATTTTATTTAATAATTCTAAGCATGGTGGTATATATTTCATGCACGAAAGAATGCGATACAACCTCCAATCAACTATTAGGCAAATTTAAATCGCTTACTGTTATTAGTGTAGGATCTACAGATAGTGCTAAGACACGAATAGAATTCTATTATAGTGCTAATAAGATTGATTCATTAAGCTATATATTAAGCAGATTTGATGCTAATGGTAATCCGATAAAAATATTATATAGTCTAAAAATGAGTTACTTAAATAACGCAATATTACTTTCACAGCACTATCTAAATTATGTTTTATCTTACAGAAAGTATAAGGTGTATCTGCAAAATAATCCTTTTAATAGAATCTATGAAGTAGATACTTTAACTAATGCAGAATATCCATATTTATCTTGCGTATTTAACACAAAACTAGATACGATATACGAGCCAGCTGTTTATCCTACGGCATTGAACAGGTACTGTTATGATTACGTGCTTGAAGATGGTAATTATACCCAATTTAAGTTTGATTATGATGTAGCGACTTTCTTAGGTGGTTTGTATCATGTTGCAGATACTGCATTTATAACGTATACTACATTGCCTTTTAACAAATACGCCCCTATGCAAAACATGTACAGTTCCAGTACTTTGTTTAATTTAGGTGCACCCGGCGAAGTTATTTATGATTTTAATTATATATTGGGCTTTGAAGATTATTATTTATATCCACATAATCAAAATTTGATCCAAAGTATCCGCACAGTGCATGACAGCACCACTATAGTTTATTTTAACTATGAGTTTAATACTCAAAATCAATTATCAAAAGTGAAGATTAATTTTAGAGAACCGACCAGTACTTTTTTGGAATATGATTATGAGTATTATTAATGAGTATATCAGAGCAAATATTGTACAATGGTTAAACGGTTATAAATTGTAAGCCATGAAGAATATAATAATAATAACAGTTATACTCTGCTTATATGGTTGCTGTAAAGATGATGCCCCATCTTCTGGTCTGACAGGCAAATTAAAGACTTTAACAATTATTGACAACTATACCAATTCTCAAAGGCAGCTAACTTGTCTTTATGACAGTATGGGTGAATTTTACGCATTAACAAGCGATAGTCTAAGTTTTACTTTTACTACAACAAGTTCAAATTACGCATTTTTAGATATTGATGTCTTAGCTACAGATCCTATTTTTAATAGTAAGCAAAAGTTGAAATTTAATATCTCTCCTATAAAACAGGTAGAAAATATATATTTAGTTGACTCTATACTACAAACGGAAACCTTATTATCAAATGTATTCTACAATAACCATCATACAATTGATTCTGTCAAATATGCGGGAAATAGCAACTTTGTGCATGATATCGTAAACTCTAATTATAATTCAGACGGACAAAATTATATTCAACAAGATATCTCATGGAATATATTTACAATTTTAGGAGGAGATAGACACTATGTTGATACTATCACATATTTATACACTAATTTCACAAACAATAATTATATTCCACAGCAAATTCCTCTTTTAGAAACAGGATATGCATTATTAGGAAGTACACAAAATAACCTACACTTTTATTTAGCACAGTTAAAAGGGTATTCTCTGCTTAATAAAAATAAAAACCTAATCAAGACTGTAAAATCAAAAACATTAGGTTTTATTACAAACTATGAATATTCCTTTAATTCTAAGAACCAAGTAATAGAAATGCGTGTTTCAAAACCGGATGGAAATGGAACAGCTTTGATGTATAAAATGACTTATTACTAATTAAAAGACAAAATCAACTAAATATAATTATTGCAATAATATAAAAACATGAAGCATATATTTATTTCTTTTTATTTATTCGCATTCTATAGTTGTTGTACAGAACACACACCTGCGCCCAATAATATTTTAGCAGGAAAAATAAAAAGAATTACTTTAATACAATTAGATAGTACAATTCAGTATAAGGATACGCTTCACTTCAACTTTTATTACAATCAATCCGGTTTTTGTAATCTCATAAATTCGGATGAAAGCAACTGGCAAATGTATATTGAGAAGCTAAATGATAGTCTTTTAAAGATTAAAGCAATTCAAGGACCATTTACTTTTTATAACTATGTCATATTAGATGCAGGCGGAAGAGTTTCTAAAATAAACAAACTAGATACATCCACTCAGCAACAGTCATTGATAGTCAATTTTCTTTATAATCAAAACGGTGGCATTGATTCCATATCTACCTATTTTCCTACCGGAGACCCGTTTGCCGTAGATGTTTCGAATTACGATTATGTCTATAATGGTTCTAATTACACGAATACAAAATTGCACTGGCTTAGCCCAGTTAGTGGGAATCAGGAATATTCAAAATCAATGGCTTGTACTTATACTTCATTCCAAAACAATAAAAATATCCCGTATCAAGTACCCTATTACGAACCCGTTTCTGAAAATGAACCTGTTGCTTATATGGCTTTTGGAGGAACAAATTTTATCTTATATGTATTAGGATTAAATGATATTAAAGCATTAATGCCCAACAATAATTTAACTGCTAAAAGAAATACAGCTTCTTACAATTACTCATTTAATTCTAATAATATGGTAACTGACATGCAGGTTGTTGATGAAATAAATCCGCTCGTACAGAAAATAAAGTTAGAGTATTACTAACCTGAGTTCGGGTTAAGAATATAAAGATAAAAAAGTAGTTTATTTCTCATTTTTCCTCCAACTTAACAAGGAGGAGGAATAAAAAGGAGGTGGTTCTATATCAAAAATCAACTATTTTTATCCCGAACTCAGGTTACTAATCTATTTTGACAAAACAAAATACTAAAAATCAAAAAAGCGAATTTGTAAATATATTTACAAATTCGCTTTGTATTTAAAAAGAATAATACGTTTATCTCCGCTCTCTCGCCCTTTCTACCAGCGGCATTTTGCGCGATTTGTCTTTCTTGTAATAAGATAAAATAAATTCGGCGTCTTCGCCATTGGTAACAAAGAAAGAGAACGCATCCATGATACGGATATCGTTTATTTTCCTGCTGTCAATGCCCGTGTCTTTTTTCAAGGTATCTAAAATAATGCGCGGCGTAATATTGTCTTTTCTTCCTTTGGCATAAAACAATTTTACATGCTGCTTGCGCAAATCATCACTCACCTTGCTTTCTTTAATTTGTTTGTACGCTTTCGGGTTAAGTTCATCCTTCACGAAATGTTTTAACAATGCAGCCACCACATCTTTACCTTCATTCTCTTGCAACAACTCCATCGCGTACGACAAGTAATCTTCCTGATGTTGCGTAGCAATTATCGTTTCCACCTCGTCTTTGATTCTACGCTTTTTGATTTTCACCATCTCAAAGGCATCTGGCAATTTGCCTTTTTGCATATGTGTCTTATTGATTTTCTGGATAAATACCAGCTTTCTTCGCTCAGACGGGTCAATAATCAAAATTGCTTTTCCGGTTTTTCCGGCACGTCCCGTACGACCTATACGGTGTACATAACTTTCAGGGTCTTGTGGCAAGCCATAGTTGATTACGTGTGTCAAATCCTGAATGTCGATACCGCGGGCTGCCACATCCGTAGCCACCAAAACGCCGTATTTATTGCTTTTAAACGACTTCACGATTTTCTCTCTCAGGTTTTGCTGAATGTCGCCGTGCAGCGCATCTGCCGTATAGCCTTTCTCGTTCAGGTGGTTCGATATTTCCACTACTTCTGCTTTAGTATTGCAGAAAATAATACCGTAAAAATCTTCTTCCACATCTAAAATCCGGCATAAAGCATCGAATTTATCGCGCTCAGGCACTTCAAAATACGACTGCTCAATGTTGATATTGGTAATTTCCTGTTTCTGGATTTGAACCAAATCGTAATTGCCCATGTAGCGTTTTGCCAACTGCAAAATGCGTGATGGCATCGTTGCAGAAAACAACAACATCCTGCGTTCGGGATAGCAAGATTTCAAAATGAGCTCTACATCGTCAATAAAGCCCATGTTCAGCATCTCGTCGGCTTCATCCAGCACGACATAACGAACGTTTTCCAGGATTAATTTACGGCGTTCTATCAAGTCAATAACACGACCCGGCGTACCCACCACGATGTGTGCGCCTTTTTCCAGCTCGCTCATTTGACGTCCTATGGGTGCGCCACCGTAAACGGTGGTAATCCATATTTTTTTAGAACCTTTATAGGCTCTGATTTCTTCGGCAACTTGCAGTGCCAGTTCTCGGGTAGGTGTGAGGATAAGTGCCTGAACCGACTTTTGTGTCGGGTCAAATCTTTCGATGATAGGCAAGCCAAATGCGGCAGTTTTACCTGTTCCGGTTTGAGCCTGACCCACTATATCGTTTTTACCTTTTAAGAGTAACGGAATAGTTTGTTCTTGAATGGGAGTAGGTTGCTCAAAACCTTTTTTCTCTAATGCAATTAATATTTCCTCACTTAAACCTAATGCTCTGAATCCTTCCATTATTTTATTTTAAGTGAAGCGCAAAGGTACGACCATTAAAACGGAAAGCAGATTAAGGTTTCGTTATGCCAACCTACGAGGTCATAAATTATCAAAAATTTAATTTATCTGCTTATTTTATCTAAAATCTCTATAGCGGCTTTTGCCAGCACGGTGCCGGGTCCGTAAATCCCGAGTACACCCGCAGTAAATAAGAAATCAAAGTCCTGACGAGGTATTACACCGCCACAGATAACCTGAATATCCGCCCGGTCTATCTTTTTCAATTCTTCTATTAGTTGAGGTATTAACGTCTTATGCCCTGCCGCCAATGAAGACACACCTACGAGGTGTACATCATTTTCGGCAGCCTGCCAAGCCACTTCTTTCGGCGTCTGAAACAATGGTCCGATGTCTACATCAAATCCCAAATCGGCAAAACCGGTGGCTATAACTTTAGCCCCTCTGTCGTGCCCGTCTTGCCCTATTTTTGCCACCAAAATGCGCGGACGTCGACCGTGTTTTTCGGCAAACTGATCGGAGAGTTGTCGGGCTTTCAAAAATTCATCATTCATTTGTATAGCTTGTGCGTAAACGTTTGATATGGTTTGTATGCGGGCTTTATGTCTTCCAAATACTTCCTCCAATACAGCAGAAATCTCACCAAGTGTAGCCCTGGCTCTGGCGGCTTCCACACAACATGCCAATAGATTATCGCTACTTGTCTGAGCTGCGTCTTTTAATTTTTG
The DNA here is from genome assembly GCA_035339455.1 of Chitinophagales bacterium. Classification (GTDB taxonomy): domain Bacteria; phylum Bacteroidota; class Bacteroidia; order Chitinophagales; family JADIYW01; genus JADJSS01. Next base: position 5,099 of record DAOQII010000039.1, on the reverse strand, counting down.
CAAGCTGTTTTGAACTTCATCTGCATTTCTGTCTTTTTTGATTTGTTGTAGTCGGGCAATCTGGGTTGCTCTCACTTCGTCATTATTTACTTCCAAAATCTCGAACTCAGCTATGGCATCTGTCTGGAAGGCATTTACACCAACAATAATATCTTGCTTGCTGTCAATACGGGCTTGTTTTTTTGCTGCAGCTTCTTCAATCCGCATTTTAGGAATACCTGCCAGAATTGCCTTCGTAATACCGCCGTGGCTTTCCACTTCTTCAATCAAAGCCCAGGCCTTTTCTGCAATTTCCTGTGTTAATTGTTCAAGATATTCACTGCCAGCCCACGGGTCGACCGTATGGCAAATGCCTGTTTCATTTTGCAGGTACAACTGGGTGTTGCGTGCTATTTTTGCAGAAAAATCTGTCGGCAAGGCAATGGCTTCATCAAAAGAATTGGTATGCAAAGATTGTGTACCGCCCAATGCCGCAGAAAGTGCTTCTATACAAGTGCGGGTAATATTATTGAACGGGTCTTGCTCCGTTAAGCTCCAACCGCTGGTTTGGCAGTGCGTGCGCAAAGCTAAACTTTTTGCTGAAGCCGGATTAAACTGTGCGACAATTTTTGTCCATAATACCCTGGCTGCACGCATTTTGGCTATCTCTTTAAAATGTTCCATGCCAATAGCCCAGAAAAAAGATAAACGGGGTGCGAAATCATCAATTTTCAAGCCTGCTTCTAATCCGGTGCGTATATACTCCAAACCGTCAGCCAGCGTATAGGCAAGTTCTATTTCTGGTGTCGCTCCTGCTTCTTGCATGTGGTAGCCGCTGATAGAAATGGAATTGAACTTGGGCATATATTTGCTGGTATAAGCAAAAATATCCGAGATGATTTTCATGGAGGCTTCAGGCGGATAAATATAGGTATTGCGCACCATAAATTCTTTCAGAATATCGTTTTGTATCGTGCCGCTCAGCAGAGATTTGTCTATGCCTTGCTCTTCTGCTGCTACGATATAAAATGCCATGATGGGCAAAACCGCCCCATTCATGGTCATAGATACAGATATTTTATCCAATGGGATTTCGTTGAATAAAATCTTCATATCTTCCACCGTGTCAATAGCTACCCCGGCCTTGCCTACATCACCAAAAACACGTTCATGGTCGGAATCATACCCGCGGTGAGTAGCCAGATCAAAAGCGACAGATAAGCCTTTTTGACCTTGTGTTAAGTTGCGTTTATAAAATGCATTGGATGCTTCGGCTGTTGAAAAACCCGCATACTGACGTATAGTCCAGGGTTGGTGGACATACATGGAAGAATACGGTCCGCGAAGAAAAGGAGCGAAACCTGCAGCTCCGGTATTATAATCTTGAACAGTACATTCATTTGACTTCTGCTGATTTAAAAGTTCATCAAATGAAAGTTGAGGAATGCTGATTTTCATTACCTAAAGATACGAAATTCAACTAATACGGCTGTGCAGGTTGGTATTGTTGCTCAGGATTAGTACCATAAGGATTGCCATAAGGTGTATAGTAGGGGTTTTCTTCCGGATAACTGTTTGTTGTACCTTTTTCCAACTCATGTCTGGATTTATACCGGTCTTCGGGATTTTCTTCTTGCTGCTCATTTCCGGTTATAATCGTACGTCCATCTGCAGACTGCATCGTTTGGTAATTAGGTGTATATCTTTCAGTCTGGTATGGATTCTGTCCGTTTAATAAATCTTTAGATGCAGTAGTCGCAGAAGGACCGGATTCAGTAGCATTAGCTTGGTTTTTTTCATTAGTGGCTTTTTCCTTAGCGTCAGCGGCGGCACCCCAGTCGCGTCCTAAAGTATCATTTCCGGATAATACCACAGCACCTGGGTTTTTAATTGGATCATTCATTGAATCCCAGATAAAATATCCGAAAATCAAAACTATGCCCGCTATGGTAAAAATCTTTCCTTTCATATTCTATTTTGCGCCACCTACCCAGCGCTTTAATGTAGGTACCAACAATAATAATACCAAACATCCTCCTAATGCTACATAAAATATTTTCATAAAGACTCCGCTGTAAATGGCAAGTGAGGCAACTTTATCAATTGACGCTGTATCGCCTTCATGTGGTATTGCCATTAATGTGCCAATCCAGCCGGCTAAATGCTGCCCTAATGCTGAAGCTAAAAACCAGAATCCCATCATCATACCGGTAAATTTAGGAGGGGATAATTTGGTGATCATAGATAATCCAATGGGTGATAAGCAAAGCTCACCTGTAGTGAGTAACAAATATCCCAGCGCATACCAGAAAAAGCTTACTGTACCATTAAAAGCTAATTTTGCTCCTATTACAAATATAAAGAAACCAAGACCTAATTGTAAAAAAGCCAAAGAGAACTTCATGGGATCTGAGGGTTCTTTGTCTTTTTTTGCCAAATTATACCACATCCAAGCGAATGGGAAACTCAAAAGAATGATATAAAAGGGATTGATGGAATTGTTTAAGGCTGCTGCACCCAAGCCAAGGGTATTTACATTACGTTCAGTATATAAATTAAGAGAACCGCCACCTTGCTCATAAAAGGCCCAGAATAAAACCGAGAATGCCACTAGTATGATGGCTGTAATCATTCTGTTTCTCCATACTACATCTTGCTGAAAGGCAATTATCAGCATTACTATTGTTGCAATAATGCAGATTGGGAACATGATTTTTCCCATGATGGTGTAATTGTTGAATAGCCAGATAAAAATGGGAATAATTAAGAAGGAAGCTAATACAACCAATGCTTGTTTTGGCATTTCCACTCTGGTGCCATCCTCTTTTACCGGAGTAAGCCCTAAATCGCCCAATGATTTTTGCCCTATACTAAATGTAATTAAGCCAATAACCATAAATATTCCGGCTAAGCCAAAGCCATAATGCCAGTTAATATTTTCGCCTACATAACCACATAATAAGCCACCAAAGAATGCTCCAAGATTAACCCCCATATAGAAGATAGAAAATGCTCCGTCTCTGCGCGGATCTCCGGGGCGATACATTTTACCGACTATACTGGAGATATTCGGTTTAAAAAATCCATTTCCTGAAATCAGAAATGCCATTCCTGCAAAGAATGACCATTCCGTAGGTATGGCTAAAATAAGATGTCCGCATGCCATCAAAAATCCACCTAACAAGATGGCTCTCCGGTAGCCTAAAATTTTGTCGGCGGCTATACCGCCAAATAATGGCATCAAATAAACCAGCGCAGTGTATGTGCCGTATATTAAGTTGGCTTTTGCGTCAGCATATTTCAATTGGTGTACCATAAATAATACCAAAAGTGCACGCATGCCGTAAAAGGAGAATCGCTCCCACATTTCAGTAAAAAACAATAATATTAATTGCTTTGGATGTCCTTTTACTGCATCAGCCAGATAAGTGGTTGAATCAGCTTTTAAAATATCATCGTCTAATAAGCCTGTTTCGTTTGACATACTAAGAATTTTAATCGCTAAAGATAAACATTTAAATAAATTTATTCCTCTCTCAGAAATTTAAATTGCAAGACGGAAAATCCGCCTATAATGGCCGGCAAAACCAGATTAATGAGCCACAGGCATAGTGTGGCAGCTAAAATACCCAATTCATTATTTGTAAATGAACTTAAAAAGTAAACCGCTACATTTCCCCTGAAACCGATATCCAATAAATCAACGGAGAATGGATTGATGGTTTGCAAAAAAAAGATGGTGGCTGTTATGATCAAGCCTTTTGCAAAGGGTATAGTAATTCCAAAGAAGTGAAGTAATAAAATAAACTGGATGGAATAAATAATAAACCGGAATACGGATAATACTTCAAGATAAAAGATATCTCTTGCTTCATACTTATTTATCACTTCAGTATAATTGCTGATTTTGCTGAATATTTTTATTCGCGAAAATTTAGTGCTCACAAAATCTATATTATACAAAGTGAGATGCGTTAGTATTACCACTAAGATGAGCAGAAAGCACAAAATTAATTTTAAATAAAAAGGTTCGTGAGGAAGGGTTAAAATATAGATGGTAAATGCAATTGCCCCTAAACAAATATTGACCACCAACTGGGCATAGCTGCCAATCAGTGTAGATACGATAGCCGTAATCCGGTCTGTTTTCAGCGCCCATACTCTGCCGCCAAATTCTCCTACGCGATTTGGTGTAAACATGGAAAATGTAATGCCAAACAAAATACCTTCAATTGCACTCAGCCAGGAAAGTTCGTGCCATTTGTTTATCAAATATTTCCATTTCGCCGTTTCTATACCCCAGTTCAGCAACATCAACAGCAAGACAAGTATCAGCAACAGATAATTGCCTGAAAATTGTCGCTGAAAATGATGAATGACAAAATTAAGTTTCTCGTTTTTGAATACCTGCACGTATAAAGCCCAAAAAAGGAGTACGAATATCAGAGCTTTCAACAGTCTGTTGAGCAATTTATTTTGGAGTACACGTTGCATTAGTCGGGCAAAGATATAACTTTACAAAGTGGCATTGAGCAAAAAAATAATACTGGGCATTGACCCGGGAACACAGATAACCGGATACGGCATTATCATTTCAGATGGAGTGCATTTAGAGCTGGCTGCCATCGGCAGTATTTATACCGAAAAATATGATGACCATTATGACCGATTAGCCAAGATTTTTGACGAAGTATCTGAAATCATAAAGACATACAAACCCCATGTTCTGGCAATTGAAGCTCCTTTTTATGCTAAAAATGTGCAATCGATGTTAAAGCTGGGTAGGGCGCAAGGCATGGCGATAGCGGCCGCTTTAAGCAAAAAAATTCCTATTCAGGAATATTCTCCAAAGAAAATAAAACAAAGTATAACAGGTAACGGAAATGCAGCTAAAGAGCAGGTGGCAGCCATGTTAGGGCATATCCTGAAAACGGATGCACTGCCCAAACAACTTGACGCCACAGATGGTTTGGCTGTTGCGGTATGCCATCATTTTTCATTGATAGGCATCCCAAAAGACGGCAAACGCTATTCGGGATGGGAGGCTTTTTTGAGAGATAATCCTGCTAGGGTGAAAGAAAAAAGATAACAGTCTTATTGTTGCACTTATTTTCCGATTT
>DAOQII010000038.1:0-13737 GCA_035339455.1 Chitinophagales bacterium | reverse complement strand
AAAATAATCTTAAACAAGATAAAAAATGAAAATTCCATAGAGTTTAAATAGCGAGGGCGGCGCGAAGCGCCGCCCTCGTAATCTGGTACAATGACTAGTTTAATGTATATGGCTATCGGGTGTATTGACAACATTGCGGCAAAGCCTGATATGCATCGTCACTCGCTATGACATCTTCTGTATCGTATCCGGCAGCAGCGATATGTTGCTGAATGGCAGTTTGGTTTGTTTTGGATGGCATAAATTTTACAATGATAAAGTGCGTTTGTTCATTCCATTCTGCACTTTTTACTCCATTTACTTTTGCGGCTTTTTCTATGCGGGCTTTGCACATATCGCAATTGCCATTTACTTTGAATTGTAATTGTTCTGCTTTTTCTTTTGCTTGTGTAGAAATTACAGCAAATAAGAAAGGTAGCATTAATAGTATGTTTTTCATGACTTTGAATTTAAAATGTTATTGAGCTATTGTACTGTCTTTTTTGCAGCATGATGACTTAGTACTGTCTGACATGCCTTCTTTCTCGCATTTCTCTTTTTTGCATTTGCCTTCTTCTTTACAATGTTTTCCATGACAAGATGTAAATACCAAGCTGGCTGTAATCAACATGATTACTAAAACGGATAATAATTTAATTGCTTTCATTTTTTTTATTTTTTAAGTTAAAAATCAGTTTATAAATATTCTAAATCCACCATAACCGGTAACGCCTGAAACAGGCGCATAAACCTGATAGGTATCAAAATAAGAGGTGCCCGGGCTTCCGAGTATCGGGTGCTTTTGTTTGAAGTTGGCCATATTTTCAACTCCGGCAAAGAATTCCCCGATTTTAAATTTAGTCAAAATTTGGAAATTTAGTAAGATATATGGATTGGAAAATTTGTTGATAGTGCTCTCTGCAAAACTATTCGGCATTCTTGACTTACCATAAATAGGCATTATCAAATCAAACTGCGCTTTATTATTCGGTATTTTATAACTTGTAGAAAATAAGCCGCGGTGAATAAAATGCAACGCTTTTTGCATCAGTAAATGATGATAAGTCATCCGCACATCTTCCCATTTATAGGCTAGTTTGATATCCCATCCTTTTGCAATTTCCATATTCCATTCAGCCATCAAACTATTCGAAAATGATTTGCCTTGTTTAGGATACAGTGTAGTAATACCATTCTCATTTTCAATATCTATGGTATTTTGTGCGGTAAAATCAGTTCGAAAAAAGTCGACAGTAAAACTTCCTTCCCGTTTTTTCAGCTTATATTTTTGATGAAGTGAAAAACCATAATTCCATGCTGCTTCTGTAATCGGATTGCCCTGGTAAACAAATGTTCTTGAACTTGCCAATAGAAATTGGTTTTCGTTTAAAATATCTGCTACCCGATACCCTCTTCCGGCAGAAAGCCGTAAAGTAGTATTTTGCTTTTTATCCAAATCAAAACGTGCATGCACACGCGGAGCATATTGCAAAGAAGTTTGTTTAGAATAATCCAAGCGCATTGCAGCAATAAACGAAATGCGTTCACCGTGTTTATAGGTGTATTCAGCAAAAATACCGGGCAGTTGCAGTGAGGTAAATAGACGTGTACTGTCCAGTTGTTGCCGCAAGTTATCATATGTAAAACTTAGCCCCGTTACTATCATATGGTCTTCATTTTTGATGTCGGTTTGATAGAGCAAGTTTCCGGTAAATGAAGCCTGACGTACATTGTAATTGATCGATCCATACTGTGATTCTTGCTGATGGTAAACACCCGAAAACTGTGTGCCGATACTGGCATCATGTTTTTTCAGTAAGAATCCTGTTTTGGCAAATGCCTCAAAGCGTTTTGTCTGTATGGAAACAGCATAAAGTGGTAAAGTGCCGGTCTGATGTTGAACATGGGCATCCGTTTGCCCGGATTGTCTGTTTTCACTAATGGCTTTTAAATAATATTGTCCTTCCACGCGCTTATCAGGCTGATGGATATTCCAGCTGTTTAAGAAATTATACTGTTTTACCTTGGGATTGTCTAAAAAGCCATCCTCATTTCTGTCCATATTCATCGGTCGAAAAGCACCATTAAACATCAATGATGTAGATAGATGCGTATTGATTTTATGATGGATGATCAGGTTAGTTTCTATGCGAGAATCGCTATTGCCAAACAGATCAAAATAAAGTTTGTTTTTATCATTAAAGCCATTTTTAAGCTGCACTGACATAGAGCCTGTAGTACCCTCATATCCGTTTTTTACACTGGGAATTCCTTTTGAAATAGATATTGCATTTATCCAGGGCGAAGGCAGTTGGTCTATACCAAATGCATAACTATAGCGGCGCATGTAAGGTAATCCTTCAATCAGGTTTTGTACATAAAGACCACTCAAGCCGAGAAGTTTTATTTCTTTTGCTCCGGTAACGGCATTCTGATAGTTGACATCTATAGAAGCATTTGTCTGGAAACTTTCGGATAAATTACAGCATGCTGCTTTTTTAAGTTCGTCTAATGTTATTTTTTCCGTTTTTTTTGTTTCCAATGAGGATATAAAATTACTCTGTTTTTTCGCATTGATTTCAACGGTATTCAGTAAGACAGAAGGCTGTAAATAAGCAGTGTAATATCCTATTTTTTGATTAATGGATATAGTGTCTGTTTTATATCCTAAATAATCTACTAACATAAATGTTTGATTTGGAATCCGAGGCAAGAGTGCTAATCCGTTAGTATCTGTACTCGTGCCGATTGTTGTATCTCTCCAATAAACATTAGCGCTTTCTAGTGCTTGCTGGGTTGCTGCATCAAACACTCTGATTTTAATTATTGATTGTTGTGCGTATAATGGTATGTACAAGCTGCTACTTAGTAAACACCAAAAATACGTGTAGTATTTTTTCATGTGTAAAAGATTTCAGTTAAACAATAGATTAGTAAATGCTATTGTCTAACATCGAAATATTTGCAGAAGCTCTGGGTTAGTGCAAAGAAGTCCGCTTATTGTTTGTGCCCTTATTTTATCCGGTAAGGGTAGAACACGAAATGAAAAAAGGATTTGTGATTTTGATATTGCCTGATAAAAACAAAAAAAGTCAGGTTGGGCAGTTATTTTTTTTGAAAACTTTAACTGGAAATTATTTTCTTGTTGTCCTTGATAAACTAAACGATGATAGCTGTATTTATTTTCACAACATTTTTTAGACGTACTTTTTTGTTTTTCTTTACAACAGCTGTTTTTTTGAATGTCTTTCTCGCACGTATCAGAAAACAGAGCAATCGTCGTGGTATTCGAACTGTAACAAACATGTTCTATCACAGGTACACCAAGTGCAGCCGTTAAAAAAACGAATAAAGAAACTAATATCCCTATTTTAGAAAAAGATTTCACTACTTCAAATTTAATGAAACTTATGATATTGTGGCAGATGATTTTAGGTAATAAGTGTTAAATATGCCATAAAAAAATTATCATGTAAATTGATATCCTTGGCATTTTTAAGTATGTTTGAGTAAGTTTTATGCATGGCAAAAAATAGCAAATCAACAAAACATGAGTTTCTCGAGAAATTCCCAAATAAAGTTGGTAGCTTTGGCTACGACCCTTGGGGTTTTAATATCAATGGAATTAAACCATTTGTAAGCGCCGGAAAATTTCTGTTTGATAAATACTTCAGGGTAGAAACCCATGGAATGGAAAATATTCCTGCACATGGACGAGTGCTGATAATTGCCAATCACAGCGGGCAATTGCCTATTGATGCCACCTTATTGGGTTATGCATTGGTTACAAACAAATATGCCCCTAGAGCGCCCAAGGGTATGTACGAACGATTTGTTCCGCAAGTGCCATTTATCAGCATGTATTTTAATCAATGGGGAGGTACTTTGGGCGATCCGGAAAATTGTATCCGCATGCTTGAAAATGAGGAAGCGGTTATTGTCTTTCCGGAAGGGGCAAAAGGGATTTCTAAGCCGTATTCAAAAAAATACCAACTGCAAAGATTCGGTTTGGGATTTATGTATATGGCTCTGCAAACCAATACTCCTATTATCCCAGTCGGTATCGTAGGCTGTGAGGAGAGTATTATTAACTTTGGCAATGTAGATTGGTTGGAGAAAATAATCAAGTTTCCGGCTGCACCTCTGCTGTTGCCTGTTGTTTTCCCAACAAAAGTAGTAATGAATTTTGGTGAACCTATTCTATTTAGCGGAGATACATCCCGAGAATATCTTGTGGCAGAAAAGGTAGATATGGTGAAAGACAAAATAAAAGACTTAATTGCTGAAGGCTTAAAACAACGTAAAGGCATTTTTTCATAACCTTAACAAAAAACCTTTTTATTCCAAATACATAGCATGTAATTTTCTTGCTATTTGTCAAAATATTTCAAAGAAAACTGTCGTAAAATCTTCATTATTAAGTAGTAACTTGCACAAGCTAAACTTTATTACTTACTTTTAAATGTCGAACTTTTACTAAATGTCGAATCTATACTATCCTAATTTTGAACCCAAAGTTCAATTTGAAAGACCTAATTTACCCAGTGCTAAAGAATGCTTTGAATATTTGCAACAGTTCTTAGCCAACTTTGATTTTATTACGACGAATGATGTAAGTAATCTCTATGATTATTTCGAGTATTTTCATTACCCCAAAAATGAAATTATTTTGTCTAAAGGCGAGGTTTGTACGGACTTGTACTTTATCGTAAAAGGCTCGCTGATAAAATATGTTGAAGACGATTTGGGAAAAAATATTATCTTATTTATAACCGAAACTAATTTTTGCGCTGCTGTTAAAAGTCTTCATTTTCAATTGCCTAGCAATTATTATATCGCTACTTCAGAAAATGTTTTTGGATTGAAATTGTCTTATCAAAATTATTTCAGACTGGTAGCAGATAAGCCTGATTTCATGAATTTCTTTCAGCTAATGATAGATGAAACTATCGATTTGTTGATTGCCCGTATACGTGTACTTCTGGCTTTGGATGCCAAACAACGATACGAGGTTTTCTTAAACCAGTATCCTGACGTTTATCAGCGTTTTAACTTACAGGATATTTCTAATTTCTTAGGCATTACCCCAGAAACATTAAGTAGGTTGCGAAACACAAAGAAAACGACTAAATCTTAATTTCTGGATATAGGAAAAGTCATGCAGTGTGGGCCACCTCTGGCTCTGGAGAGTTCGGCAGATGACAGTGTGATAATTGTTTTATCCAGCTCTGCCAGTGTGTATTCTTCTGCCAAAATATGCTTAGATGAAATCACGGAAAAGCCATTGTCTTTCAAAGCATTTAAGGTGCGTATATTTCGTTCATAGCTATATGCCACGCCCGGTTTTACCGTAACAAAATTACAACCGTCTGTCCATTGTTCTCGTCTGTCAAATGGAGATAATCCATTGCCGCACGGTATGCATCGTATGCCGGGATAAATTTCTAAAATCAGTTCTTTTAGCGATGGATGCAAGGCTGCCCGTTTATTGTCTTTCGAATAGGTAACGATATCCACTTTGTCATTTTTTTCAAACATCAGCGGGCTAAAACCTACACAAGTATCTTTGTCGAGCAAAGTAAACACGGTATCCAGATGCATGCAATATCTTTCGTCTGGAATTTCAACGACAGACACATAATCCACCACATCATTTTCAAATAAAAATTGTTTCAATTGAAAAATGGCATCCAAAGAAGTGCGTTCACTCTCACCGATAAACAAATGGCGTGGATGAACCAACATGATATCACCGCCTTCAATCGAAATGCCTGCATCTTTTCCGAGATTTTCGTCCAGAACGAAATCAACAATTTTGTTTTTAAAACAAGCAAACTCAGGATGATATTTCAAAATATATTTAGTGAGAAAATTTTCACGCAAGCGGGCATCTTTATTTGCTTTACATAATACTACATAATCATTGATGACACATCCTATATCTCGTGTAAATACAAGATTGGGCAATGGTGGCAATAGAGTATCTTTCGTTTCCGGATCCATTCCTGTGATTAGTACGGAAGCAAGCAGCTCCACCGGAACTTGTTTTAATTTCTCATACTTACCCAAACTCAAGTCTTCTTTTTCGAATAAATATTCTATGACTTCTTCACGTATCGCATCATTTCTTAAAACATCTTGTAATAATTGTCCGAATTCCAATACGTTTTCTGTCCCAATAAGTTGTCTTAATGTTTGTGTAAATTGATAATGTTCTTCTATCATCCTTGGTAAAAAAACAATATCATCATAAAGTAATTTTTCTGCCAACTCTGGAGAAATATTATCTATGCCATTGTCGGGTTCGTGTATTACTACTTTCCTAAGTGTCTGTATTTCTGATTGAATATTCATAATGTCTTGTACGACAAAGATATAAATTAATTGTCATAGCAACCATCAAGTGTGTTTTTTCACCATCGTGTTATAGAATGCAAAAAAATCGACAAGTATCTCGTTTCGTATTTTCCGGAAAGTATCCAGCACTTCTTCTTTACTGCCAGTTGCATCCGCGGGATCTTCAAACCCGATATGGAGTCTGTTTTTTACATTGCCAATAAATGCAGGACAATTTTCATTGGCACCACCACATACAGTTATCACGTAATCCCAAGTTTCATTTAAATACGCTTCAACAGCTACAGGCTGATGGTAGCTAATATCTAACCCAAGTTCATGCATGACTAAAATAGCATTTGGATGAACCGCTATTGCAGGATGTGTTCCGGCGGAGCAAACGGTAATTTTTTCACTCAGCGATTGCAATATGCCATGCGCCATCTGACTTCTGCAACTGTTGCCGGTACATAAAATGAGTATTTTCATTTGGTATAAAATTTTGTCTGAAGGTATTTGGACGCTCTAACCAACAAAATGAGCACCGGAACTTCAACCAAAGGACCGATGACTCCGGTAAATGCCTGTGCGGAATGTATGCCAAACAAGGCAATTGAGACGGCAATAGCGAGCTCAAAATTATTGCCGGTAGCCGTAAATGAAACTGAGGCATTTTTATCATACGGGATATGTAGGAATTTTCCCAGCATAAAACTGATAAAAAACATGATGGTGAAATAAGTCACCAATGGCAAGGCAATTTTTATAACCTCAAAGGGTAATTGTATAATCTTATCACCTTTAAGACTAAACATAATTACTATAGTAAACAGCAAAGCATAAAGTGTAACGGGTGATATTTTAGGGATAAATTTTCGGTTATACCATTCTTCACCTTTGTTTTTTATCAGCAGATATCTCGAGCTGATGCCTGCAAAAAACGGTATACCTAAATAAATGGCAACGCTTTTAGCCACTTCAGACATGGGTACGTGAATATTGAAATTTGCTATTCCGAAATAATGCGGTAAAAAATTGATAAACAACCAGGCATAAAATCCGTAAGTGAGCATCTGGAAAATACTGTTTAAGGCTACCAGCAATGCGGCATATTCACGGTTGCCACCTGCCAAGTCATTCCAGACAATTACCATGGCAATACATCGTGCAATTCCTATCAGTATTAATCCACTCATATAGCCAGGCTCATTTCTTAAAAAAATGATAGCGAGTAAAAACATCAGTATCGGGCCGACTATCCAGTTTAAAACCAAGGATAGCGAAAGTATTTTTGTTTCTTTAAACGCCTGGGGCAATAAACTGTAATTGACTTTTGCCAGTGGCGGATACATCATTAAAATTAAGCCAACGGCAATCGGTAAATTAGTAGTACCGATACTAAGACGTTCTATGTTTTTTGAAAAGTCAGGCCAGATATAACCCAGTAAAATTCCAGCAAACATGGCGAGGAAAATCCAGAGGGTAAGAAAACGATCTAAAAATTTGAGTTTAGTTTGCATAGTTTTTTTATTTACAGCATTTATCCGTATTCAATAATGATTTTTGATACATCGTATCAAAATAATGGAGTAAGCTTTGCGGAATTTTCGGATTGACACAATAGCAGATAGCAGTGCCCTCAATTTCTCCGTTTATCCAGCCGGCTTGTTTCAGCTCTTTCAGATGTTGCGATACTGTAGGTTGTGCTAGTTGTATTTCATCTACGATATCATTGCAAATGCAAGTGTTTTTCTTTAACAACAACTCGATAATAGCAATACGGGCAGGGTGGGCAATAGCTTTCAGCATGATAGCCAGTTCATTCTGTTTTTTGGTATATTGATGTGTTTTGGTAGTTCCCATTTATCTATTTATTGCAATATTACGATATTTATTGAAAATAAAAAAAGTTAACTTTTTTACTATCGATTGGTGAGTCGGTTGAAGAGGACTCCAACCGATACAAATATTATTTCTTTCAAATCATTGTTTTTCCACTCGGTTGGTGTTCTCACCAACCGAAACAAAAATAAATTTTAATTTTTCTTAGTTATTCATTTTATTGTAACTTAGATTTATATATTCAGTAACCCAAAGTTGAAGTATAGTTTAAGCATTATAAAACACTACAAACGAATATTGGGTTAAACAAATACTAATGGAGGAGGAGAAAATATGATAAAGTGTTGTATTTTACAGAATGCTAGTCAGCAGGTGATAACACCTGCCGAGGACGAGGGGTGAGTTCAAATGAAGCAAGTCAAGTTCGAAAAAATCCAAACTAATATGAAATATATATCATTTAATATAAATTTATTTTATCTATTATTTCAATTAGCATTTACAACAAGTTGTGTTTCGCAAGATAAATATAACTATTGGGTAAACCTTAATTATTCTAAATGTTTACAAAGTAAGTTGCCTTGTGAATGTATTAATAGTACGCAATCTTTTATTTTTATTATCACAACAAATAAACAGGCATCTCGATTTTGGGGTATATCCAATTCTGATCCTGAGTATGGAGAATATTATTTGTATAAAAAAGGTACAAATCGTTATTATATCAAATCGATAAACTTGCAAGAGATGAGTAAATTTGGTTTTTTTTTAATTAGTAATGATACATTAGAAAATATTCATGAAAATAATCGTAAAGAGTTTTTTACAAAGTATTATACTTCTGATAGCATAGATTTTTCTACTTATGCAAAGCAAAATATTGCTTTAATAGATACTGCGCTAAAAAATAAAGGATATAAATCTCTGCAAGATATTACTATGGAAAATAACATTGGTTGTGAGTGTAATTTTGAATTAGGTGAAATTAATTTCATTTCAACTAAAGGGTTATTAAAATATTGGATTTTAGAAAATGATAGCTCTGTTTTGAATTTATATGAATTATCAGGTACAACTAATAAATGCTATCCAATGAAGTTAGATAAAAAATTAATAAAAAGTTTTAAATTGTAAAACACTCCAGACGATGCCCAGCAACATCCGAGAACAATACGAAACTAAGCGTTCGGATATGCGACATCCGTTTTTCTACTTTGCAACCTCTACGAACTTTACACAATAAAGTGTTCGTCCCGAAAAAATTGGGACGACAACCGTTTTTCTACCCTGCAACCCCTACGAATTCTGTACAATAAACAGTAATATTATACATGTCATAGTATAAAAAAATATTAATTATTACAAAAGGCAACACGCTCAAGTTTAGCCTGAACAATAAACAGCATGAGGCGATAAAAAATCGTGGCGACTTAAAACTATCGTGCAAAATAATATGAAAAGCAATATGTTTAAATGCGCTAAAACCAAACAATATTAAACACAAATTGCAAGCGACAAGATAGTTTTCACAAGCAGATTTTTAGAGCTGTAGCCACTGGCACAGGCAAAAATGCCTTTTATTGTTCTTGATTTTTTGCTCTCCTTTTGTATCAAGACAAAAGGGTAAGAATATAAAAACACAGGAATAGGAATACCAAAAAATACAACCTAAAACAAAGCGAAGTAAACATCGCCAATAACCTTCATAAATATCCAATAAAATCATTTCAGCCTGAAACTCATACGCACCGGCTGGTGGTCGGAATAGGCAAATCCATCAGCAATTCCATTGACATGAGTCAGCTCAATATTTGGCGATAGCAGAAAATAATCAATCACGGTTGTGTAGGTGCTGGCAGCATCATACGGCTCATCCACTTTGCGGTTGGTCGGTGTGTTTTTGTCAAATGCAAATTTCCAGTCTGAAGGTAAAAAATCTATAGCGATGGGCAGTTCTTCATAGCCACTTTCTTTGCTTTTAGGCTGATAACCGGGAGGAATTTGATTCCAGTCACCACCAACGACAACATAATTCCCTTTTTCATACTCTTTGAGCAAATACTGTTTTAAATAAGCCATTTCTTGCACCTTCAAAACACCGCCGTCAAATGCAGAATTGTGTGTATTAAGCAACACCAGTTGTTTCCCGTTTTTTACATTAAAACGATGTTCAACAAAACATCGATCCAGAAAAAATAACTTTTTTGGCCAAGGAAAACTTCCGGGGAAAGAATAACGAGTCGGAGTTTGCTGAAACGAAAAACGCGAAAATGTAGCAATTCCTCCCAGTACACCGCCCATAGGTTTTAACAATGGAAACGGTACAAAATTGACATCATAATTTTTGCCGAATGAGAAATTATAATTAGTCAATACTTGAGAAACAGCACGCAACTCATTATTGCCATAACTGCGTCTGGAGTCTATATCTACTTCCTGTAAGGCGATAAAATCGGCATCACTTGCCCAGTCTCTAACAGTTGACAGTACGCCCATGATATTTTTTTGTACAGTCTGGCTGGAAGGGCGGACATGTACCTCAAAAGGATAAACAAATTGCTTGATGGGATTAGGCGAATCGAAGAAAAAACTGGATTCTGCACCAAGACCACAATAGCCGATATTCCAGGTGTAAAAAACGAAAGTATCTTGTTGTATCGGATTCGTGTAGATGTTTATATCTTCAGCCTTTGATTTGGGTTCCGGATCATAATTATTTGTTTGGGCATAAATAATAACCAAGATTAAGTATATGATTACAAGTAGAATAAATATTCCGGATAATTTTAATAACAGCATGCTCGATTTTTTCATCTGATTATTTTGTCGTTGACAATTACTTGACTAAATTTAAGTTAATTTTGTCATATAAACTACTTTGCATGAAAAATACTAAACTGGAATGGACGTCAAACGACGGATTGCGAATTTTCGGACAACAATGGGAAGCGAACAGCGGTGAGCCTAAAGCTGTGATTTGCTTAGTACACGGTTTTGGCGAACATAGTTCGAGATACGAGCACGTGGCGGATTTTTTTACAAAAAACGGCTATGCTATGATAGCCTATGATCACAGAGGTCATGGACGTTCTGAAGGCAAAAAAGGGCATTTTCCCAGCTATGATGAATTTTTGAATGATGTAGGTAATTTATTAAAACAGGCCGACCAAAATTTTGCGGACATACCAAAATTTTTATACGGTCATAGTATGGGAGGCAATGTAGTGGCAAATTATGCCATCAAGCGCAAACCGGATGTGAAAGGAGTCATTCTTTCTTCGCCATTTTTTAATACTGCATTCGAACCGCCGGCCATCAAAATTGCTGTAGGCAAATTTATGCGCAATCTGATTCCTACCTTGTCTTTACCTTCCGGATTGGATGCCACACAAATATCAAGAGATAAAGACGTGGTAG
The DNA here is from genome assembly GCA_035339455.1 of Chitinophagales bacterium. Taxonomy (GTDB): domain Bacteria; phylum Bacteroidota; class Bacteroidia; order Chitinophagales; family JADIYW01; genus JADJSS01. Next base: position 2,163 of record DAOQII010000038.1, on the reverse strand, counting down.
AAAAGTATAAAAAAGATCCGATGGTCTTTGATATCATTTCATCTAAAATGGGAATTGAGCTGATAGAATATGGTGAAGATGCACTTGCCCATGCCAAAGATTTGAAACTGCCGACATTATTGTTTCACGGCACTGCCGATGGCTTGACTTCCTTTGAAAAATCAAAAACATTTGCACAAAAGGCAGGCAGCAATCTGAAGTTTATTGCTTATGAAGGCCTTTATCACGAAACACATAATGAACCTGAAAAGGAAATGGTGCTTACTAATGTGCTTAAATGGTGTAATGAACAATTAGACAATGGCAACAAATAATTTTATTGGCAAAATTGTTGTTTAATCATCATAAATCATCTGCACATAAATAAACTGAATAAAATATGTTGCACCATGTCCGTTACAATCTGAAAATGAAATAAAAAGTGTCCTCTTCCTTTATCGATAAATTGATTACTCGCCTCAAATCCGGCGACTCTCGCAGTATTCATTTGAATGCTCTCCCCGGCAATTTTGCCCGTCTGGATGTATTCGATTTTCGAAATATTCAGCAAAGTCTGCATCTCGATTTTTTAAATGAACTCTTGACAAAAGAAAATTTTTCATTTAAAATCACAATGGACTTTTCCAAAATACCGAAAGAAAACGAAGAACAAATCAAACAACTGAATAAGACTACCAAAAGACTCAACCATTTATACTATCAGGAAAAAGAAGCTTTTGAACAATTTGGCTATTCCTCATTCGGTTTTGGTTATCCTTTGCTGATTTTCCGCGATGCGGAAAACCCTAAGAAAATTATCAAAGCACCGCTCTTTATTTGGTATCTCGAACTTAAGAAAGATACCACACAATCCAGTACTTGGCGGTTGCATAAATCGGATGAACAAGCCGTCATTTTCAACGAAGTTTTACAGTCTTATCTCGAAAAAAATTATCATGTCAAAACGGATGATCTCACCGATTTGGTCGAAGAAGATTTTTTTACTGAAAGAAAATTAATCAATTGTTGCGAGCTTTTATTACAACGCTTAAATGGCCAGTTTGATGCAGAAAGTGCCATACCGACTGTATTGCCTTGCACCAATAAAGAATCGCTGGAACTCTTAACCAAACAAACGCCATGGCTGCGATGGAGCGGTGTGTTGGGGATGTATAAAACGCAAAAACAAAGCATTATCAATGATTTGGAACAACTCACATCAACGGAAATCAAAGGCGATACTGTTATACAAAAGGAGAAAAGTCAAGCAGAAGTTTATCCCGTTTTATCGATAGATGCATCGCAGGAAGAAGTCATACGCAGTACGTTTACTCAAGATAAAATTATCATTCAGGGGCCACCCGGTACCGGAAAAAGCCAGACACTTACTTCCATAATTATTCAGGCTTTGTTGCAGGATAAAAAAACGCTGATGGTGTGTGAGAAAAGAACTGCATTGGAAGTTATTCAGCATTTACTTCAAAATACAGGCTTGTCGCATCTTACCATGCTGATAGATGATGTGTATGCCGACCGCAATAAAGTCATCGAAGCCGTTCGGCAAATTACAGATACGGAGCCTGTGACATTTCGCTTTAAAGAACACGATTACAAGCAGCTTGCCGGAAAAATAAAAGAGCTGCGCCACGAAATCAATACTAAAATAAAAGCACCGCAAACGGAGTTGCTGAATAATGATACGTTTGAAGAAATTGTATTGGAGCTCATTGAAAATTCAAAAGATGAAAAGCTAAAACAACAAGCCGAATTGCTGGCTAAAACCCTGCGAAGCAGTGATTATACACTAGACAGCGAAACATACAACACGCTGTTGAATATTGTGGAGCAGGCTGAGTTGCTGGCTAATCAACGACATAAAGAAGATGTTGTTTTTGATAAATTACTTCCTGAAAATTTTATCCATAAAACACCGGAGCAAATCAGTATAGAACTACATGAGCTGGCAACACAACTGCAATTACTTTATGACACGACAGAACTGTACTTAGTAAACGGAAAAAAATATTTTGACGAACAGCAGGGCATTTATCCTGTTTTGCTGAATATTTTTGCAGTCTTTTCTTCAAAATACCGACTTATCCGCACGAGAAAAGAACAGACCAAGCTAGAATATTTAAACGCAATAAACAAGATAAAATCGTATGGATTATGTACAACTGATTT
>DAOQII010000037.1:0-13750 GCA_035339455.1 Chitinophagales bacterium | reverse complement strand
CACTAGCACTTCACCGGATGTAGGCTTTTGCAAGCCTGCTATATAACGAAGAATTGTAGATTTGCCACAGCCTGATTTTCCCATCAAAATAACAAACTGCCCGATATTTGGCTTGTCTTCAATATTCAGACTTACATCCTTGAGGATAAATGTTTTCCCGTCATCATAAGATTGCGAAACATTTTTGAGTGTGATGATGTTTTTTAATACAGTATCTACATTCATGCTTTGGCTGTTTTATGTTTGAATGGAAAAAGCAATTTATCTAATAAGACAAATAAACGGTCTTGAAGAAACCCGATTAAAATAATCACGATTAACAATGCAAATACTTTATCGATTCGCCCTTGCCTTTGACCTACTTTAAAAATTAATGAACCCAAACCTCCCGTACTGTTCAGCATTTCAGCAATGATGATATATGTCCATGAAATGGCCACCAATACACGTGTGTCATCGGATAATTTGGATAATACACTGGGAAAATAAATAGTTTTCAACGTCTGCCATTTGGATGCACCAAGTGTATATACGGTTTGCAAATATACATCATCTACTTCATCAATGCGCTGTATAATGACAGGAAGTAAATAAACTAAAATACCAAAAGCCAGAAAATGTATTTTCATGGAATTGCCAATTCCAAACCAGGCAATAAACAACCCTGTTACTGCGGTTAACGGCAAAAAGCGTAAAGTATCTATTGGTTTGCTGAACAATAAGCGCAAGGGAGGAGTAAGCGCAATGATAAAACCCAGTGGAATAGCTATAGCTAATGCTTCGAAATATCCCATGAAATTGAGATAAATGGAAGTCATCATATTTTTCACAAGCCCATCACTTTCATATAATTCTTTAAAAGCTTTTAGTACCTGTAAGGGTGAAGGCAAGATACTCTGCGGAAAAACCGAGAGGCTGAACAAAACTTGCCAAACAATTAAGAGAAATACAAACCCACCAACCGTAAGTGCGATTTTTACAGAAGACGGATAAGTTGCTTTTCTTAAATCAACATACATAAATATGAGTTTATTCGTTTATAAACTGAAAATCGGTACGTCTGTTTTTGGCTTTGCCGGCATCGGTACTGTTGTCAGCCACAGGCTTATCAGAACCATTCCCTACGATGATAAATCTGTTTTCAGGCATATTGTATTGAGTACGCAAATAATCAGCAACAGCTTGCGCACGTTTGTACGATAGCGTTTTATTTGTTTGAGGATTTCCTACATTGTCGGTATTGCCTTCAATACGAATACGGGCATTGTCAAATACTTTAGCCAGCTCAGCAAACTCTTTATCGATAATGTATTTAGTATTATCATCCAATTGATATTCTCCCGTTCTGAAAGAAATAGATACCGCTTTACTTGATGAAGCCTCAGTGGTTTTGTCTGCTTCTGTAGGAGTACTGAAATTTTTTGCATCTTCAGCTTGTTGGTTCGGAGCATCTTTTTTGGTAAATTCTTCTACTAATTCCGGATTGGCTATCAGTCGCCAATTGGGCACGCCCTTTCCGGCATATCCCAACTTCTGATAAACAGAAGTCATCTTTGTATATAATTGTTCTCCTGTCAGACCTTTGTAATTCGGATCTAATCCAAAAAATTGCAGATTGTCGCCAAACGTAGTCAGCCGTGTATTGTTAATGGCAAATAATGCATCTTCTTCAGGAATATTATACCCTTTTGCTAAGATTTTTGCTGCTTTGTTTTTCGCTTGCTCGCTACTGTTTAGTTCTGCGGAGCCAATCATCCAGCCTTCGTACAATTTGGCTAATTTATCTTTATTAGCTTCTACATATGCTTTTTTTCCGATAATAATATCTGCAATAATTTTGCTGGCATTTTTAGTACTCTGTAATACTTTTGAACCAGGCAGAGATTTTATACATGCTTGGTCATCCGGGCTCCATACTACGGCAGCATCTAATTTGCCGGCTTTAAAAGCAGAAGCGGCATCAATGGCATTTGGAAATTCCACCAACTGAATATCTTTAGTTGTCAGGTTACTGGCTTCCAGCATCCAGATTAAAAAGCTGTGCGATGGAGTTAATGGAGCAACACCGACAGTTTTTCCTTTTAAGTCATTGGCAGAGTTTATTCCGCGACGAACTACAATAGCATCGCCACCTCTTGACCAGTCACACTGGAATAATACCTGTGGGTTAAATTCTTTTAAGCCTTCTACCTCAGTGGGGAATGCATCTAATGTTCCAAACATCAAATCTATATCTCCTGATTTGAATGCAGCACGGCATGCATCGAAATCATCAATTACTTTAAATTCAACAGGAATGCCATATTCCTTGGTAAATCTGGAATTAGTATTCGCATCAAATCCTTCATTGAAATATTGTCCTCCTGCAAAACCTCCCCATGTATTCACACCTATCTTTATAGCATCTTTACTGTCTAATTTTTTCCCTTCTTTGAGTTCAGTTTGTTCTTTCACTGCTTTATTAAAAAAGCTTGTTTTCTTTAAGAGTTGAAATAATCCAAAAAGTACTCCGATGATAATGACAGTAATGGATATTTTTCCAAATGTGGTGAGTTTGTTCATAACAAGTGTTTTATTTTAGCAAATTTAATTATTTTAGTTGATTGTTCTTATAAGGAACGAATTTTAAACGAAAAGCGTTCTTAAAAAGTTCCTGTAAAGTTAAATTTATGAGTTATACATCAAAATATATTGAAAAGTGTGTAGATGAATTTATTGAAAGTAATCAACTAAAAAAGCCTTTTTACAAAGCAGGTGAAATCAATCCGCTAAAAATTTTCGGCATCTCCAATGCTTTGCCTAAAATGAATTTGTCGCATGAGGAAATATTGTTTTGTTTTGATAAACGCGAAAGTGGTTTGTTTAAAGGATTTGTACTCACCGATTTTAAGTTGCATTATATATTGCAAGATAAACCGAAGGTATGCAATCTGGAGGATTTAACATCTATTTCAAAAGAAAATGTTCAGGATATCTTATCGCCTGATTATACTGACTTAACTGATTCCTTATATGCGTTATTTCAAAAGATTGCCCATGCAGACAGTGCCGCCGAAAAAGAGCAGTTTTTTGCAAATGATTATAAAAAACAAAAACCCAAAACGATGAAAAATGAAAATCAAATCCTGACAGATGATTTTTTGGCATTGGTTTTAGATGAAGGCAATAAGATTGCTGATATTTTGGAGAAACTCAATGCGGATACTAAATTTTTAGAAGTGCTGCAGGCTTCATTAACCAAATCGGATTCCTTAACGAATGAGTTTAAACCCAATCATGTCGCATTGCAGGATATTATTTTCCTTTTTAATAAATTATTCGAAGTTGCAAATGATATTCCGATAAGAGCAAAATTTATTCTGGCTTATTTGTTTGAACGCTTGCAGGGCAAGGATATGCTGGAAACAATAGAACCGGAACGACTCGAAAAGATGTTATCCAACGAAAAATTTTTACAAAGCGTAGAAACAGTTCGTAAAGCGCAGTTTCTAAAAACTACTGCTGAATATAAAAATCAGCTTATTCTCACTTCCATACTTAGCCGTGTGTCCAATGCACAATTTGAACCCTTAGCCGGATTTTATTATTCTCTTGCTACTTTGTTTCTCAATACAGACGAAGAACTTAATGATGAAGAAAAAAAAGAATTGGATGCCATACATCAACTTTGTTTTCAGCCTAAACGATATATTGATGGCGTAAGGCAAAGTGAAGTGCCCGATGATGATACCTTAGAAAAAGTAATGGCAGAAATGAATGAGCTTATTGGGCTGAAAAATATTAAAACAGATATCAACGATTTAATCAATTATCTGAAAGTACAAAAGTTGCGTGAGACTCAACAATTGAAAGTATCTGACCGTATGTTACATTCCGTTTTTATGGGTCCTCCCGGAACAGGAAAAACAACAATAGCCCGTTTGCTAGGCAGAATTTATAAACATCTAGGTTATCTCAAAAGCGGTCATTTAGTAGAAACAGACCGGGCGGGAATGGTAGCGGGATATGTTGGACAAACAGCCATCAAAGTGGATGAAATCATCAAAGCGGCATTAGATGGTGTGTTGTTCATAGACGAAGCCTATGCCCTCGCAAAAGACGACAGTGGCAGAGATTTCGGCCATGAAGCTATAGAAACATTGCTCAAGCGCATGGAAGATCATCGCGATGATTTGGTCGTCATTGCTGCCGGCTACCCCGACGAAATGAAGGAATTTATTCAATCCAATCCGGGCTTGCAGTCGCGCTTTAACCGCTATTTTAATTTTGAACATTATACAGCTTACGAGATGCTGGAAATATTTAACCTGAATGCCAAAAAAGCAGATTATGTAGTAACAGAAGCCGCATCAAAAAAGCTTTCCCTCATTTTTGAAAATTTATATGCCAAGCGCAATAAAACCTTTGGAAATGCCCGTGTTGTTCGAAATATTTTTGAGCAATGCATTGCCAACCAAGCCAACCGCATTATCCAGCTGAACGAAATCACGAAAGAGCTATTGATGACTTTAGAAGAAGCAGATATTCCTAATGTAGAAGAAACGATAAAACAAGTTTTTGTGTTTCAGAATTAATTAAATAAAAAAATAAAGATCAGCTTTGATTATTGAAAAGTTGAATTATCTTTGCACAAAATATTTCAGATGTTTCGCGTCAATAAAAATATTATAGCAATAAATGGAGCAATCAGAGCAGTGTTTTCTGGTAGCATAATTATTCTTTTCTGAAAAAAATAAGCATACAAAAAATTATAATGCCTTTCTTTTCGGAAAGGCATTTTTTATGTTACTGAAATAAAAATAATCTTAACACCTTAGTGTTAAGCAGAGAAATTTATTTTATACTTTTAAAAATGAACAAGATGAAAAACATTACAAAACTTAGAAATATTGGAATTATTGCACATGTCGATGCAGGGAAAACAACTTTAACCGAAAGGATATTATACTATACCGGATTAATTCATAAAATAGGAAATGTTGATGATGGAAATACCGTAATGGACAAAGATCCGCAAGAGAAAAAAAGAGGGATTACCATATCTTCTGCGGCTATTTCTACAACTTGGAAATTAGATAATACTAACTATGCTATCAACCTCATTGACACACCCGGACATATAGATTTTACAATAGAGGTAGAACGGTCACTAAGGGTTTTAGATGGTGTTGTTGCTTTGTTTTGTGCTACTTCAGGCGTAGAACCTCAATCTGAAAATGTATGGATGCAATCAGAAAAACATCAGATTCCAAAGTTGTGTTTTGTAAATAAAATGGATAGAGCCGGAGCAGATTTTTTTGCCGTGCTGAGTGATATTCAATCTAAATTACAAACACAAGCGGTAGCTATACAAATTCCTATCGGTGCTGAGGATAATTTTATTGGCATCATAGATTTAATTGAATTTAATGCACGGATTTGGCGTAATGAAGGGTCGGAGAGTAATTATGTGCTGACAGAAATTCCTGTTGAATTAGTGGATGAGGCTATGCATTTCAGAAGTACTTTGTTAGAAACTCTAGCAAATCATGATGATGAATTCTTAGACCATTATATTAAAGAGGAATCAAATTTAGATGCAAAATACATTCATGCTGTATTGAGAAAAGCAACATTATCAGGTAAAATACAACCCGTTTTGTGCGGAGCAGCTTACAAAAATATTGGTGTACAATCATTATTAAATGCCATAGTGAGCTACTTGCCAGCACCGGACGATAGGATATATACAATTACCGATGAACAGCATAAGCCTGTCAGTAATGATACTGTGTCAGCGCTGGTTTTTAAAGTAATTAATGATCCTTATGTAAGCCGACTTACCATGATACGTTTGTTTACAGGTAGTATTAATAATGGCGATTTTTTGAAAAATCAGCGAACAGGGGAGAAAGTAAGAATTAGCAGGTTGCTCAAGATTCATGCTGATAAGTATTTTGCAGTAGAACATGCAAATGCAGGTGATATTGTTGCAATTTCAGGCTTAAAGGATGTGCGAACAGGAGATACCTTATGCAGTTTAAATGAATCTGTTTTATTGGATAGTATAACGATTCCACCACCTGTAATTAGTGTGGCTATTGAACCGAAGCAAACTCAAGATGTTAAACAATTTGGAATGTATTTGGCTAAATTAACGGATGAAGATCCGTCTCTCTCCGTAACGGTAGACGCCAATACAGGTCAGACTTTATTAAGTGGCATGGGAGAACTTCACCTTGAAGTAAGCATCGAAAAACTGAAGTTACAGTATGGACTTGAAGTTTCACAAGGCAAACCAAAAGTTGCTTATAAGGAAGTATTCACGAATACGGTAAGACATAAAGAACGATTTAAGAAGCAAAACAGCGGCAGTGGTCAATTTGCTCAAATTGAATTTATGATTGGACCAAGTAAGGAAGCTGAAAGTGGACTCGTATTTATTAATGATATGAAAGGTGGCGGAGTTCCAAAAGAGTTTATACCATCTGTAGAAAAAGGATTTTTGGCGGCTATGCAAAATGGGGTGTTGAGTGGATACCCGATGGAAAATTTGCGCATTGTATTACTTGACGGTGAAGCTCATAGTGTAGATTCTCATGCATACGATTTTGAAATTGTGGCACAAAAAGGATTTAAATCTATTGCATTGGAATGTCGACCAAAATTGTTGGAGCCGATTATGCTTGTTGAAATTATGACGGTTGATGAATTTACAGGCGCAATTATTTCAGATATTAGTAAACGAAGGGGGGTAGTACAATCCATTTCTGATAAAAGGGTTCATAAACTTATAAATGCTTTTATTCCCTTAGGTGCTGTTTTTGGCTATATATCTGATTTGCGTACAATTGCAAGTGGAAGAGCATCTGTAAATATGAAACTTTCTCATTATGCACTATTGCCGGAACAATTGCAAATGGAAGTATTGGCGAATCACTGATTTTTGGATTATGCGGGATTTTCGGGGCGCTCCGCGCCCCGATATCCTTTTTTATTACAGCAGTCAGGTTTTTGTTTGTTAAAGAGCATTCGGGTATTCATATTTAATAGTTTTAAGCTTGCTTTTCACATTTTATACATTGCCTGCTGCGTTCTGCTAACTGCCCGCTACTCTTTCTGTTTCTTCAATTCTTCCGGTTTCGGAACTTTTTTATCCATTTTTGCATTTAATGTATTGTAAATGCTATTTTTGTGAAAACGAATGATATGGGAATTGATTTGAATAAATTGAAATCACTGTTTATCGTAACGGACGAAACGAATAAAACTGAAACAACAGATAACTCATCTAATCAACAAACTACGAATGATTCAACAAGTCAGCAGGTGGTAACAAATACCACTGGCGGACAAGCAGATAATTCAATAATAGAAACCTTGTTTAAAGCTATGTCGGAAAACAATGTTCAGGGTTTTGATTATTTTGAATACAAACAATCACTGAAGACCTTGTTAGGGATGCTGGACGAATCCACTGCTTTCAAATCGGCATACGCCACTGCGGCAACGATGGGTCTTACCAAACAAAAACTGATAGACTCTGCCAATTTTTATATTAAAGTATTAGACAAAGAAAAAGAAAAATTTACACAAGCTGTAGATGCACAAGTTGCAGCTAATATCAAAGGCAAGGAATCAGAAATTGAACAAGCTAAAAATCAAATCAACGAAAAATCTGAAATGATTCGTAAACTGACAGATGAAATTTCAGCCTTGCAACAAAAGATGAATGAGATACAGTCGCATATCATTCAAGCTACTCAAAAGATACAAGCTACTTCTGCCAATTTTGAAGCATCTTACCAAAAAATTGCTTCTGATATTAAAGCAGATGTAGCAAAAATAAATCAGCATATAAACTAAAGGATTTAGTGATAAGTAAAAAGTAATTAGTAATAATATAGGCCATAAACTAAAATTTAAAATCTAAAATTTCATCATGTCAACTCCAACTCCACCCGTAGATCCGAAATCGTTTTGGAAAAAACCGGAAGGCAAAACAGGACTATTATTCATCGTAGGCGCACTGGCAGCTTTAGGTTACGGTTTATTCAAATTAATGCCAATCCTCTTGGCGCTGGCTACCAATACCTTGGCTTTGGCCGGAATTTTAATGGTTTTGGGTGCACTTATTTATATGATTCTGGATCCTAAAGTACGCAATTTGGTCTTCTATATTTACAAATCCATCATGCGTTGGATAACAGGGATATTCGTTCAGATTGACCCTATCGGCATACTGGAAACATATATTGATGAACTGAAATCCAACTTGTCTAAAATGGATAAACAAATCGGATTACTCAGAGCACAAATGCGCAAACTCAAAGATATCATCGACCAAAATCAACGCGATATACAAAGCAATCTGACAATGGCTTCGCAAGCGAAAAAAAGCGAAAAAGAAGGATTGATGATTTTGAAAACCAGAAAAGCCGGTCGCCTGCAAGATTCCAATATGCGCTTGGAAGATTTGTACAAAAAAATGGAAATTCTCTACAGAGTGCTGGGCAAAATGTATGACAGCTCTGAGATATTACTGGAAGATGTGATTGACCAGGTGCAGGTAAAAAAACAAGAACGCGAAGCTATACGCACTTCTCATTCTGCCATGAAATCTGCCATGAATATCCTGAGTGGCAATAACGACAAACGCTATATGTTTGATCAGGCAATGGAAGCCATCACGGATGATGTAAGCATGAAAATAGGCGAGATGGAACGCTTCATGGATTTATCAACCAACTTCATGGATTCGGTAGATTTGCAAAATGGTGTCTTTGAAGAAGAAGGATTGAAAATGTTGGAAAAATGGGAAAAAGAAGGCGTTTCATTATTGTTAGGCAAAGACAAAGATTTACTGATTAACAGTACAGATGCTAACGTAGTTGATTTAGATGCGCCTTTACAAAAAACAGATAAATCAGAACATACTAATCAATATACGGATTTGTTCAAGATGTAAGAGCATGTAATTAAGTTTACTAACCTTAGTTCTGGTTAAGAAAATTAAGGCGAAAAAAAATAGTTGATTTCTCATTTTTTACTCCACCTTAACAAGGAGGAGGAATTAAAAGGAGGTGGTTCTATATACAAAATCAACTATTTTTTAATTGAAACGCTTATCCAGAACTAAGCTTACTACGTTGAATTATTGAATCTCTTTCAGGATATTGTCTTCTATATCCAGCTTATGTATTTTGCGATACAACTTTTTGATACGAATGAGCAACTGCGCCATCCATCCGGAAAACAATAACCAACCGATAACCGCAGGATAAAAGACCATTCGCAATCCATTATCTAAGTCGTAGGTATTAAATCCGGGATTGCCACCATTGCCCGGATGCAAAGAAGAATCAGTGATGCGTGGAATGACATTAATCAATACCATAAACATCACGAAGGCAAAAATGGAATAAACAGCACTGTAGCGCGCTTTCTTTTCTTCATCGTCAAATGAACCGCGCAAGATGAAATATGCGGCATAAACTAATAATCCCGCAGCAGCACCATTCAGTTTTACTTCAGAAAAAACCCACCAGGCTCCCCACGTTACACGCGCCCAGATAGACCCCGTTGTAATGCCTAGAATCCCCATCATAAAACCAACCTGTGCACAAGAGATGGCTTTAATATCATCTTGAATATTGCCCCCGTTTAAATATTTAATAGAATAAATAAGCGATACAAACAACATGCCCATCATCGAAAACCACATGGGTACGTGATAAAATAAATTGCGTATGGATTCGTCTAAGATATTTAAGTTGGGTAACGGATTAAGCAACCCGAATATAATCGTATAAAGTATGAGCAATCCGCCTAAATATTTCCACCAATTTGCTTTCATGTCAGTAATTAATCTTTCCAAAGATAAGGAAACAAAATTATTGAGAGTAAAAGGGTAATAAAATCCAATAAAAGGATAATGCCGAAGTTGAGATAAATGTCATTATCTGTGGTAGAAAAATCAATTAAGCCTGTTAGTTTTATGATTAAAAGCAAAAGAGGCAAAATAATGGGAAACCCCAAAATGGCTAATAGCACGGCATTATTGGTGCGTGCCGTTATGGCTGAAAGTAAAGTAAATAAATTTGAATACCCGATGGAGCCGCAAATGATTAAGGGCAGAAAAAGTGATTTGTTTTCTATTTTTTGATTAAAAAACAACAACATCACGCCAAAAATTAAAACACTCAGTACGGTAACCAATATGCTGTTGTAGATAATTTTTGCCAGAATCAGCGACACGGGTTTCACTAAATTGCGCCAGTAATAAAATTGCTCATTGGCTTCTTTCTGGAATGATCGAGATAGCGTGTTGATAGCGGTAAACAAACTGATTACCCAAAACAATGCCACCCAGGTTTTGTTATTCGTCGTGCCCTCAAAAACTAAATAAATTAAAAAGGTACTGCCCAGAATATAGACTAAAATAGTGCCTAAAGCCGTGCGTTGCCGCCACTCTAACTGTATTTCTTTTTTTATTAAATGGTAAATGGCAGGCAACATACTTACATATTCAAATAAAAATCGTCCTTGCGGATTTCAAGATTGTTACACGCTTTATCCGGCTCGCGGAAACCGAATTGCTTGTATAAACCATGCGCATCACGTGTGGCTAATGTCCATCTTCGTATCTGATGCAGCTCACGGTATTGCATAATAACTTCCATCATCCACTTTGACAATCCTTTTCCCCGATGAGCTTCCTCCACATACACATCGCAGATATAGGCAAATGTAGCATAGTCTGTTACGACTCTGGCAAATGCCACCTGTTCTTTGTTTTTATAGATGCCCACACACCAGGAGTGCTGAATGCTTTTTGTAACGATAAATTTTGGTATGCCTTTTGCCCAATAAGATTCTTGAGAGAGATAATGATGAATACGGTCTGTGTCCAACTGCGATTTGTCGGTGCTTAATTCATAACCGTTTCGTTCTTCATGAATGCTCATTACGCAAAAATACATTAATTTTAACGGCTATGGAAAAGAAGATAAGAATATTAACGACTTTATCCTCAATTAAGCAGATGCTCTTGTGGCTGTTCTTGCTGTTTGTAGTTGTACATCCGGTAGCCGCCAAAAAGAAAAAATCAAAACCAACTAAACAGACTATAGCCAAAGCTGCAGTAAAAAAGGATTCCATTACCAAAAAAGTAGTACCCATTGATATTTTACCGGCAAAGGATGAGGAATTTGCGTCTAATACTACATCAGATAAAGCTAATCAAATTATTGAATTAGCCAAAAAACAATTGGGCATGCCTTATATTTATGCCTCTGCTTCGCCGGCTAACGGCGGCTTTGATTGCAGCGGATTTGTCTATTATGTCATGACTAATTTTAAGTATAAAGTGCCGCGTACTTCCAAAGATTATATGAACTTTGGTACAACAATAGCCAAAGAAAATGCCCAAAAAGGAGATGTGATTTTGTTTACCGGCACAGATGCAAGCACTCGTGTTGGCGGGCATGTCGGTATTGTCTTAGAAAATACAAATGGCGATATCACGTTTATACATTCCTCATCTGGTAAAGCGAAAGGGGTTACCATCAGCAAGCTCTCCGAAGGCTATTATACACAGCGTTTTTTGAAAGTAATACGGGTGGTAAAGTAAATTGTATGGATTATTTAAGTTTAATGACAACTAGTGGTAAATATTAGAGTCATAAATCAGCTAAACTTTTAATTTCATTTACTTTCTCATTTCCACATTGTATTTTTGCACTTCAATTCCGGTGTATGAAAAAGATTTTGGTAGCCAACAGAGGTGAAATAGCCTTGCGTGTGATGCGCACTTGCAAGCAGATGGGCATAGCCACCGTTGCCGTATTTTCTGAAGCAGATAGAAATGCCCCGCATGTGCGTTTTGCAGATGAAGCTGTATGTATTGGTCCCGCGGCATCTAAGGAGTCTTACTTGCGCATGGATAAAATTATAGAGGTGTGTAAAAATCTGAATGTAGATGGTGTTCATCCCGGCTATGGCTTTCTGAGCGAAAATGCAGCTTTCTCCAAAGCTTGTGAAGACAACGGCATCACCTTTATCGGTCCCACACCTTTTGCTATTGAAACTATGGGCAATAAGCTGGCGGCAAAACAGGCAGTATCTAAGTTTAACGTGCCCATGGTGCCGGGAGTTGATCATTCTATAACTACTGCAGAGGAGGCAAAAAAAATAGCCTTGCAGATTGGTTTTCCGGTACTGATAAAAGCATCTGCAGGCGGAGGCGGAAAAGGCATGCGGGTAGTATATGCTGAAGCTGAACTCGAAGAGCAAATGCAACTTGCTGTTTCTGAGGCTACTTCGGCATTTGGCGACGGCAGTGTGTTTATTGAGAAATTTGTTACCTCACCTCGTCATATCGAAATTCAGGTGTTGGGCGATAAGCATGGAAATATAGTTTACTTATTTGAAAGAGAATGCAGTGTACAACGTCGGCATCAAAAGGTAGTGGAAGAAGCTCCGAGCGCAGTAGTGTCACCTGAAATGCGCAGACAAATGGGAGAGGCGGCTGTGAAAGTGGCACAATCTGTCAACTATACCGGTGCAGGCACGGTGGAGTTTATCGTGAATGAAAATTTAGATTTTTATTTTCTGGAGATGAATACGCGCTTGCAAGTGGAGCATCCGGTAACGGAAATGATTACCGGCATTGATTTGGTTAAAGAGCAGATCCGCATTGCAGAAGGTTTACCCATTTCATTCAAGCAGGAGGATTTGACAATAGACGGACACAGTATTGAATTGAGGGTGTATGCTGAAGACCCGGAAAATAAATTTTTACCCGATATCGGTACATTATCTACTTATAAAATTCCGCATGGAGACGGCATTCGGGTGGATGATGGTTTTGATGAAGGCATGGAAATTCCGATTTATTATGATCCCATGATTGCCAAGTTGATAGTACATGCCCCCAACCGTATGGCCGCTATCGAAAAGATGAAATATGCTATTGAACAGTATAAAATAAAAGAGGTAAAAACAACTCTGCCTTTCGGTATGTTTGTCATGAATCATCCGGCATTTATTTCCGGAAATTTTGATACAAAATTTGTAGAAAATTACTTTCATCCCGATAAAAAAGACGAAAACGAAGCCATCTTAGCAGTTGCTTTATCTGCCTTGCTCATGGAAAACAGCAATCAGGAAATGATTATTCAAGAAGAGGGAAATATACAGCAAAACTCGGATTGGTTCAGAGCACGGCAATAATTTACTTGCTTATATGCATTTTTTTATGTATATTGAAAGTAAATAGCTTCAATGGAAGAGAAAATTTCATCCTTTCTCGACTTAAATGTTTGGAAAAAAGCCCACCAGATGAATTTGGAAATTTATAAGTTGACAGTAAATTTCCCTCAAAATGCCCCACCTGCTTTAGCTGATTTGCTTGTGCGTTCTTCCACGGCTGTCACAGTTTGTATTGCAGAAGGATTCCAGAAACGACAAAGGCAGGAAAAGGTGGAGAATTACGGAAATGCACAATCTAAATTGACAGAAGTGCAGTATTTGCTCTTGCTGACGAATGATTTGGGTTATGCCGATACGAAAGAGGTGCAGGATAATTTAACTGAAATTCAAAAAATGTTAGGCGGATTGATGCGCTCTGTTTCAGGACAATTTAAAACATACAAGGCTAAAGAAGAAGATGAAAATTAAATCTTGGTTTAAACTTCAGATATTTTCAGCGTATTAGCTCTGCCTTTTCCTCGTATAGGCATACTGGTTACACTGATGACAAAATCTCCAT
>DAOQII010000036.1:0-14001 GCA_035339455.1 Chitinophagales bacterium | reverse complement strand
ATTTTAAGCTGATAAAAGCATTCGGTATAGATGAATACACCGATTGGTCAGCAATGGAAGCCTATGACGAGTATTGCGATTATTTTCTTTTTGATACGAAAACTGCATTGCATGGTGGCAGCGGACTGGCATTTAACTGGGATTTACTCAGCCACTATAGTTTGATAAAGCCCCTGTTTTTATCGGGAGGTATTGGTGTGGATGATATTCCGCGCATCAAACAACTCGCCCAGAAAACATCAGTAGAAATAGTAGATTTGAACAGCAAACTGGAGATCTCGCGGGGTATAAAAGACATCGGTTTATGCCGTCAAGCTATTGAGTTTTGTAAGAAGCAGGAGTGAGGTTGGTAATGGAGAAGAAGGGTGTGGTTGGGTAACGACTCAATTAATAATCATTCCTTTTTCCTTTCGTAATATTCTTTTACTTGTTTTTGTGTTGCAAGTCCTTTCCAACTTTGTTCAAGAATTTCCATCAATAAATTTATGTCGTAGTTATGTTTCCACATACAAATGTATGGATATGCTTTAAAATGTTCAGGTACATGAAAAATTTCTGGATAATTTTCTAAATATTTTTCTCTTATTTCAAAGTCAAGACGTATAGGAATATACTCTCCACATTCGTGAAGTCTGCACATCAATTTGCCACAAACTTTTACTGAAGGAGTTCCCTCGTGTGAAATACTTTCTTCTGTGTAGGGAAATGATAAAGCAATATTCCTTACTATCTCGAAGTCCTCATGATTGAAATTTATTAATTTGTTTTTCATTTTTTTTGTAGATAATAAAGATAAATCTAAGGAATTTGTTTATCAAAAGTAAAACTATTATCACTATCAATCTGACCTCAACTTCAGCTATTTACATCAAGTATCTATATATTTACGGCAACCAGCTCCTTTTAATTCTTTCTACTTTTTACTATGGAGGAAAAATGAGAATTATTTAATTTACCACATTATTTTCTTAATCAGCCCGGACTCAGGTTAAGTAATTTCTTTATCTTATTGAAAAATTGCACACTACATCTGTAATCTTAAAATTTTAAACAGACTAGTTCTTTAAATAATGCATGAATAATGAATTATACAGCTACTTTCCACCACTTAATTCCTGCAAATTAAAATGCTGTAATTTATTTATGTCTCTTACTCTTAATTTATATTTCGTATAATGCATACATTTGTATTTTTTTCGATACGGAATGAAAAAGAAGTATGACTTGCTTTCTGTTCCCAAATTCGAGTTTATTTTTTTTCTGATGTGTGCAAATAGTTCAATAGGAATATCTTTTAATTGTATTGTGTCGTCATGATGCTTTATTAGTATCGTATTAAAAAAAGCATTTCTGTAGTTTGTCGTTATTTTTTTTTGATTTTCAGGGTTGATTTGAATGACCGTATCCTTGTTGTACTCCAAATTGTTTTCAGTATATGAATAGGCCAAAACTCGTGTATTTCTTTTAAAATACAGGCTTACAGGATGCGTACATCTTTTGTCTAAGTAACAATTAATCATCCCCGGACAATAAAGATCAGCAACATAGTAGACGTAGCTACCTATTTTGGTTTGTTTAAATACAAGTTTAATTTTTGCGTTTTTATTATTTTTTTTCTGAGATGCTCCTGCACTTGTAGTCAAACCGGGTGCTTGAAATTGAGGAATATACAATTTAGCAGGTCGGCTAAAACAACTATCTTGACAGGATAGGATATGAAAATTATAATGCGGTTCACAGCGGATTATTTTTTCATAGTTTTTAAACCCTAAATGTTTTTTTAGCCAATTTTCTTTACTTATAAATTTATAGTTTAAAGATTTTTTTATGGTCAGACATTTTTTGTTTTTTTTCCAATCACAAACAGATAGTAGCACTTTGTATCCACTTTCCAACTCTACCAATGTATCTCTGTTGCAATCTGTAACTGTATCGTAGTATTTAGGATAGATGATTTCTTTCTTTTCATAATTGCGATATAATACATAAAGCTCAACTCTTCTGTTTTTTGCTTTCTCAATAGGAGTTGTATTGGCAACCAGTGGATTTTCTTCTCCTAATGCTTGAATTATAAACAAAGAATCATTTACTCCTTTTTCTGTCAAATAATTTTTGACTGCAATACTGCGATTTAGTGACAACGTATAATTATAGCTACTGTCTGCGTCACTATCCGCATGACCATTTATGTAAATAATAAAATTAGATTTACCGAGAAGTGAATCTGACACGGCAGACAAGAATTGTTTATTTATTTCAGACAGCTTAAATTCATTCTTTTTAAATAAAATCTGATATAGCTGACTTTGTTCTTGAGCAAGGCAAAAACTGGGGACAAATAAGACTAAAACGAGTAGCTGCTTTAATTTCATTGAGTGTTGAATTAAAATCTTGTTGTTTCCGCAAGATAATATATTTTATATTGGCTATGTTATCCTGAAGTCTCAGTAAGATGAAAAGATAATTTCCACTAACATAGAAATAACAACCAGAGTTAGGGTTAAAAAAATAGTTGATTTCTTATTTTTTCCTCCAACTTAACAAGGAGGAGGAATAAAAAGGAGGTGGTTCTATATAAAAAATCAACTATTTTTAAATAGAAACGCTTATCTCGAATTTAGGTTAATAAGCACTAATCCTGCTTAATGCCCTTCATTCATCTGATCCTTATCAAATTTATATGTGCGCGCCAGCAGCACAACTGGTACAGATAATACTATCACCAATGCCATCCATCTGAAAATATCAATATAACTCAAAATAGCAGCTTGCTTGTCTATCGTAAATTCCAGATATGCATATGCTTGCTGCAAAGCCTTATCGGCATCAGCCGTTGCGGATAACATGCCTGCCTTCATCATATTGATGCGCTCCATTACAGTTACATTTTCGGGTGTAATATGCGTCAGCAAATCAGCACGATGTTTAGCACTTAGTGTTTCATTTAAAACTCCAATTACCGCAACACTTATAGAACCACCTATCTGTCTGATCATATTGGAAATGCCCG
Organism: Chitinophagales bacterium; assembly: GCA_035339455.1. Taxonomy (GTDB): domain Bacteria; phylum Bacteroidota; class Bacteroidia; order Chitinophagales; family JADIYW01; genus JADJSS01. The sequence continues at coordinate 10,991 of DAOQII010000036.1, read as the reverse complement.
AAGCTTGTCCTACATCTTTTCCCATTAATCCGCCAAGTGTTAAGCCCGACAGTGGCACGAACAAAAACGCCATACCAAAACCGCGTACAATCAACGGCCAGAACATGGCATCTGCCCCGGTGTTGGTCGTAAAAATAAAAGATGACCAAAACACAAAAACGGCTGTGGTCATGAAACCAAACATAATCATAAGTTTTGGAGGCATGCCTTTAGAAAGTAAAGTACCGATGACAGGCATCAGCATACCGCTTAATAAGGCACCGGGTATAAACATAGCACCTGACATTTGCGCCGTAAAACCTAAAAACCGTTGCATATAAATGGGATATATAAATACACTTCCGAACAAGATAAAACCCAGTATAAAATTCATGAAAGTACCAATAGCCACATTCCCTTTGGTCAATACCCGCAAATCCACTATGGGGTTTTTAGCCGTTAACTCCCGCAAAATAAAACCAAACAGTCCGATTATGGTGAATGCCGTAAACGTCAGGATGAACTTAGATTCAAACCAGTCGTTGCGCTCTCCTTGTTCTAATATTAATTGCAGTGAACCAATACCTAATATAAGCAAAAATATACCCAGCCAGTCAATGCTGCCTTCCGGCTTGGTATCATAAGGATTATCGCGGATATAAGTAAGCGTTAAAAATGTGGCAACAATACCAATGGGAATATTGACATAAAAAATTACGGGCCAAGAATAATTATATACTAAATAGCCGCCCAAATAAGGACCAATAGTCGGCCCGACAATTACCCCCATACCGAACATAGCCATGGCCATACCGATTTTTTCTGGCGGATAAATTTCTTTCAAAATAGTTTGTGAAGTAGAGAATAATGCACCACCGCCAATTCCTTGTATAAATCTCCAGAAAACTAAAGTCCATATCGAACCCGACAAACCGCACATAAGGGAAGAGAAAGTAAATAAGGCAACAGAACCTGCGAAATAATATTTTCGACCAAAGAAGGAAGAAAGCCATCCACTCATTGGCACTACGATTACATTGGCAATAGCATATGAGGCAATTACCCAGCTCACTTCAGATACGGTAGCACCCAAGTTGCCCATTAAGGTTGTAGTGGCAACATTTACCACAGTGGTATCTATCAGTTCAAGCAAGGTACAAAGCACTACCGTAATGGTTATAATTGTCCGCCTTGCGCCGTATTCAATTAGTTCTTGTGATTGTTCGGGTGTCAATGGTTATATTTTTTGGTATGCGTTTAAATAGGAAAAGTTTTTTCAAATATGCACTTGCGGGATTCTGCGTCTTAGTTAACAAAGATAAGTGATTTCAGCTGGAATGAAAAAGCAACTCTTTAAGTTTATATTTACTTTGTTTAGTACAGATTGTGCATTTCTTTGCTTGTGGAGTCGCATTTATATTAACTTATAATTGTTAAGTAAACTATAAACTATAAATTAAATCGTAAAATAATTATGAATATTATGCAGGATGACATTGCAATTCTAATTTATCGCATTTGATTGAGACAGGTAAAGTGAATTTGTTTTCTTTACCAAAGTTGAAATAATACAGACATAAGACAGTTATGATTTAGTGTTTATATAAAGCTAATCATGACAATACGACACAAAAAAAACCGGAATAAAAAATAGTAAAAGAACATTTTGTATTTGTAGTAACATCCATGCTTTAGTTAATAACGAATTAAAATTGCATGTGTTTGTTTCATGTTAGTAATAGAGACCAAATTGAACATTGTAGCTAAAAAAATCATTTGAAATTTATGCACAAGAATTGATCGCGAATTGAATTGAAAATGCCCAACTTGGAATTTCGCCTAAGTATACTTATGTGTTCAGGAAGCAGGTATATTATTGAGCCATTTGATAAATACTACATCATAATACCCAGGGAAATAGTTAATGTTATAATTTACCAGGATAAACCAAGTCTCAACAAAACTGCATTTATCACTTTGATTCAACCTATCAGGATTTTGAAATTTTCTAGTGTGTTTTGACACATTTTCTTAAAGTAATTTTGGTAAATTCTGTCTATGTTTTTATCTTAATTCTTAAAAATAATTTCTTATTTTCTTATCTTCACGTGTTCAGATTACTAAATTATCTCATTACAAAATCCATTTCATGTTCCACTACACTAAAGACCAAGACAATATCGTAACCATCACCATGGATATGCAAGGCAGAAGTGCCAATGTTATCAATGAAGAATTTGGCAAACTCTTTAACGAAACACTCGCGAAATTAGAAGCTGAAAAAAATGACATTGCCGGTGTCATACTCACGTCCGCCAAGTCCACTTTTTTTGCAGGTGCCGATATTGATAATCTTTATAAACAAACCGATGCCAAACTTATATTTGACATGTGCGAACAACTTAAAGCTCAGTTTCGCCGTTTGGAAACATTTGGCAAACCTGTGGTGGCTGCACTAAATGGTGCCGCCTTAGGTGGAGGCTTGGAACTGGCTCTTGCTTGTCATTATAGAATAGCTTTGAACAATCCAAAAGCACAATTCGGTTTGCCTGAAGTTGGTCTCGGACTATTGCCGGGTGGCGGTGGCATTATTCGCCTTACCCGAATGATAGGCTTGCAGCCAGCTTTACCATTATTGACGGAAGGCAAGCGACTGAAAGTAAAAGATGCAATGGCAAATGGATTAATTAACGAAATTGCTGATTCACCGGAAGACATGATAACTCGGGCAAAAGCCTGGATTAAAGCCCATCCTAAAGCCATTAATCCATGGGATGATAAAGCATTTAAATTTCCGGGAGGAGATGCCCGAAATCCAAAAGTGGCAAGCATGATTCCGATTGTGCCTGCCATGACTAAAAAGAAAACACATGGCAACTATCCGGCAGTGGAAGCCATTATTGATACAGCTGTTGAAGGTTCTGTCGTTGATTTTGATACTGCATGCCGCATCGAATCGCGTTATTTTACATCATTGGCAGTAGGTCAGGTTTCCAAAAATATGATAACAGCTTTTTGGTATAATCTGAATGCCATAAATGCCGGCGGTTCTCGCCCGAAAGGATTTGAAAAATACACTACTAAGAAAGTAGGCGTATTGGGTGCCGGTATGATGGGTGCCGGAATTGCTTATGTTTCAGCTCTATCCGGTATGGAAGTGATACTGAAAGATATTTCTGTTGAAGCAGCTGAAAAAGGCAAAGCCTATTCCGAAGGCTTGCTGAAAAAAAGTATTAGTAAAGGAAAAATGACCAAAGAAAAAGCTGAAGAAATTTTGAACAGGATACATGCTACTGACAAACCGGATTTTGATGGTTGCGATTTAATCATAGAAGCTGTTTTTGAAGACAGAGCCTTGAAAGCAAAAGTAACACAAGAAGCCGAGGCAACAATGTTAGCAGTAGGAACATTTGCTTCCAATACTTCTACCTTGCCCATTACTGGTTTGGCACAAGCTTCTGCCCGACCAAAACAATTTATCGGTCTGCATTTCTTTTCTCCGGTAGATAAAATGCCTTTGGTCGAAATTATTTGCGGGCAAGAAACCGATGATGCTACTTTGGCCAAAGCATTTGATTATGTGTTGCAAATCAAGAAAACACCTATAGTTGTAAACGACTCCAGGGGATTTTATACCTCGCGCGTATTTTCTACTTATGTAATGGAAGGTATTTCCATGTTGCTGGAAGGTCAACATCCCCGTGTTATAGAAAATGCAGGATTAAAAGCCGGAATGCCTGTTGGTCCATTGGCATTAAGTGACGAAGTATCTTTGAGTTTGATGGATCATATCCGCAAACAGACCATAAAAGATTTGGAAGCTGAGGGTAAAGAAATTCCGCATCATCCCGGCTATGAGGTGATAGAAAAAATGCTGTCGATAAATCGTAAAGGCAAAGCCGCCGGTGCCGGATTTTATGAATACCCGCAAGGCGGAACAAAGTTCATATATCCTGAATTAGTAACTATTTTTCCTCAAGCAGCAGAAGTGCCACAACAAGAAATGATAGACCGCATGTTGATGGTACAGGCCTTAGACACAGTTCGTTGCTTAGAGGAAAGTGTATTGCGCAGTGTGGCTGATGCGAATATCGGTTCTATTTTTGGATGGGGATTTGCACCATTTCAGGGAGGCACGTTGCAATATCTGAACGGTATGGGCTTAAATAATGCGATTGAAAAAGCAAAAAAATTAGCAGCTAAATACGGCGAACGCTTTTCCGTTCCAAAATTATTACAAGAAAAAGCCGACAAAGGCGAGTTGTTTACAGATAATTAGCCACTTTGAAAATGTGAAATGTGAAGATAAGAAAATGAGATAATGTGAATATGTGAAGATGAGAAATGTCTTAATTTCTTAATTGTTTATAATTTAACTTGAAAATGTGAAAATGTGAAGATGTGAAGATGAGAAATGTCTTAATTCTCTTAACTTCTTAATGGTTTAAAATATGCTTTGAAAAATGTGAAACTTAATACTCTTAACTTCTTAATGGTTTAGAATTTGCTTTGAAAAATGTGAAACTTAATACTCTTAACTTCTTGATGGTTTAGAATTTGCTTTTTAGTCTAGCCATTTTTCTTATCATATTACATTATCAACCAGAATTCAACATCAATAATCTTTTTCTTGCCAGAATTAAGTATAGAATTATTTACATATCTTTGAGCTAAATTTATATAGAATGAAGTATTGTTTTAGAATTCATCTGCTTTTATTGCTGGCATTAGTGCAATTTACCTCTTGCAATAGAGAAGATAATCCAAATCCAAATATTATATATAGCACTTCCGGCATTTATCTAGCTGGTACTGAGGTGTCAGCCGGCAGGTATAAGGCTGTGTATTGGAAAAATGATAGTATAGTTTATTTGGGCGATTCATCTAAAAATATGCAGGCTACTGGTATATTTGTTACAGATGAAGATGTTTATGTACTGGGATATGAAATTTTAGGGTCAAATAATAGGATATTGTATTGGAAAAATGGAATAGCAACCTATTTGACTGATGGTACACACGATGCAATGCCAAGTTCAATACTTGTATCAAATAATGATGTTTTTGTTTCAGGAACAGAAAATAATGGAAGTAAATTAGTAGCAAAATATTGGAAAAATAATATATCTGTGTCTCTAACAAATGGTACGCAAAATGCAACAGCTAATGCAATGTGTATTGCAAATGGTGATGTATATATTGCCGGTCATGAATCTAATGGATCACATACAGTCGCTACTTATTGGAAGAATGGGAATGCTGTAAGATTAACTGATGGTACTGGAGATGCAATACTTTACTCAATATCCGTTGATGGAACAAATGTGTATACATGTGGACATGAATGGAATACAGACTGGAGTATTCTCAATCCTAGATTAATGGCTCGTTACTGGAAAAATGGTACTGCATTCACTTTATATGATAGTACAAGTGCAATTTTGTCAGGTATGGCAACATCTATTTTTGCAAAGAATAACAATGTTTATACAACAGCTGTGCAGTATTCTGGAAGTATCTTGAATTCTAATACAGATGCACGATTTTGGTCGAATAATTCTTCTTTCCCTTTAAATAATGCTATTTCAAATTTATTGACAACTGCTCTTTATAATAAAGATGGAGATATTTATATTATAGGAAATGAAACCGTTTCAAATAATGTTTATAAACCAGTTTTGTATAAAAATGGAATAGAACAATCTGTATCTTACACCACTCCATCTGCTTTGGTATATGGACTATTTGTTAAATGAAAATATGTCGTGTATTAAACAAATTAAAACGGATACCCGATAGCGAAGTTTAACCCAACGAAATCTTTGAATTTAAAATTATAAAACCCCTGTATTTTCTCTGCATTTCTGCCTCTGCCGAATTTTCTCGTAGTATTGAGCTGGTAATCGGGATTGTCTATTTTATTAAAGACCCATCTGTCTCCCGCATCAAAAGAGGGATCATACAAAACAAAACCTACATCAAAACGAAGAACAAAAAAGTTAAAATCCATACGCACTCCCGCACCAGCATCCCAGGCTAATTCTTTCATAAACCGCGAGGCAGCAAAATTGGCATACGGCTTATTTGGGTCTTCTTTCAGCAACCAGATATTCCCAATATCTGTAAACAAAGCACCATTGAAAAATTTATAGATATTAAACCTGTATTCTGCATTAAATTCAAATTTTAAATCTGCTGTTTGGTCCAAGTCATTTTTTAATGTTTTATATATATTATACCCACCGGGACCAACCTTGCGGAATTGCCAGCCACGCAACGAATTGGGTCCTCCTGAATAAAACTGTCGTACATAAGGTAATACTGCTACTTCTCGAGTGTAAGTAGAGTCATTTTTATCCGTTTCGATAGTGGTGTACGAAGAATTGCCATACGGAATACCGGCACCTACAAACATGCGCAAAGCCACAGTTTGGCCTCGCTTGAAATTGAAAGAGTAACGAGGTTCTAATTCTAACCTGAAAAATTGAGAAAAAGGAATTCCTCCCACTTTTCTTGGCTTAGCTTCGTCTTTTTTAATAAGCATTGAAAATAGCGAAACGATATTGCCCGAAAAAAATGCGTTGCCTCTGAAATAAAAATAATTTTTATACCGACCTACATTCAAATTTTGATTGTTGTAAGAAAACGTATAATCTTGCCCGATGATAAATTGTTTTTGAAAACTTTGTGCCAGGCGGGCATTATTCGTGAGGTAAGTGGTGTCAAACTTTTCGGTGATTTTAGTCGGGTTGACATAAGTAAAACTCAAAGGTGAAAAGGTATGCCTGAATTTGCTGTTATAAAACTCATAGCCATAATTCAAACCAACGGTATGTATGTCATATAAACCGATGCGGCGCTGAAAGCTGTAATTTAATGCAATAAATGTACGAGGTTTGTATTTATATGTTTTATCGCAGGCAGAACGCACTTTAAAAGTGGGAAATATACGCGCTAAATCAATTTTTGCTTCACTGTTTATGTTGATGGTGCTTATCGGACTGTTTTCAATACGATTTTCTTTTAATAACTGAAATTCCACACCCGCACTGAAATTCAACTGAAACTTGGCGGCAGATTTAAATAAATTTTTATTGGTATAACCTCCGGTAATGGCAAATCCAAGTGTACTTTTGGCATTGGTATTAAGCTCATTATCTAAGTTGAATGAATGTCTTTTTGCCGGCGAGCAATTTATACGAGTAATCAGTGATATTTCGTCAGGTGAAAATGAAAGTGGTTCATATTCTACATTTACATACTTAAAAATACCTAAATTATTTAAAGCACTCTTTGTTTTATCTAAGTTAGATTTACTGTATAGTTCATATTTATGTATGTAAATAGATTTTGATAATGCCCGTGGAAAAACTGTTTTTTTATCTGTTTTATAAGCTACATCGCAAATAGTATCGTAAATATAATCGCGCTTGGTTTGGTTTAATATTTTATCTTTCTTTTCATAGTCCAGTACATTGATGGTGATTTCATCGTAATAGTATTTTTTATGAATGGAAGAATCCACATCTAAATTTACGTAAAGCTCAACATTAACTTCTTTATTGCCTATCGTGCTATCCACATTCATAGAAATATATTCCGGACTAAACACAAAATAGCCCTCATTCTGCACTGCTTCCGCCAATAAGGTTCTGTCTTTTTTAATAATGTCGATATCAAATGCATCACCCTTGCGCATCAGTAATTCTTTTTTTGATTTTTGTATGATAGGCGTGATGTTTGAATCTTCAGACGTAATTTTAATTTCCTTAAGCGTGTATTGATTGCCTAAAGAAGCAGTGTATATGGCTTTTGTTTTTTTGTTTTTTGTTTGAAAACTGTATGTAACGTCTGAATTAAAAAAACCGTGATAAAACAAATAATTTTTCATCCGGTTTACTGTCGTTTTCATCGTAGTGGAGTCAAACAACACCGGTGGCTCGCCTCCGGAGGTTTCGTTTAGGAAGTTCTCAAATTTCTTTTTCTTGAGTAATTTATCCAATTCCTTTTTCTCGTCATCTGTAGCCGTACCGTTATTTATCTTTTTCTCCAGCTCTATTTTTTTGGTTAGTCTTTTTTTGTTTTTAAAAGTTGAAAAAGTATAAATACCCAATTTCATTCTGAATAAACTCAGGAATTTTTTATTCGGCTGCTGACTGTAAACTACTTGTTTTCCTAATTCTGATTTTAATGTATTTTTTTCAGTAATCAGTTTGCCGCTGTTTTTCAACTGTACGGTATTGGCAATGAGCAGACTCTGGTCTTTTTCCAGCAACCTTTTAGTGGCACTGCAACCACTCAATAGGATGAGCGCACACAAAACCGAAATATATCTGAAATAGTTTTTAACTTGCATGCGTGTTAAGTCAGGTTGTCATTAAGCATATTAATTCGCTCAAAATTAAAAAATACCGCAATAAGTATTCCGAATTTATTGCCGAAGGCGAAAAAATTATTGCTGAATTAATAGAAGAGGGGCTTATACTTCAACAAATTTACGCCACTACGGCTAGCACTACAGTATTTTCCGATAAATTTCAATCCCTGTTGATTCAGGATAAAATGACTGTCTGCACAGATGCGGAGCTGAATAAGATAACAGCATTACAGCATCATCACCAGTGTTTGGCTGTATTTTCTCAGCCAGATTCAGCTTTTGAACCCGATGAATCCAACTGGATTTTAGCTTTGGATGATATACAAGATCCCGGCAATATGGGTACCATTATCCGCACTTGCGACTGGTTTGGTATAAAACATATCGTATGTTCTGAAGGATGTGTTGATATTTATAACCCGAAAGTAGTACAGGCAACTATGGCATCAATTGGAAGAGTTAATGTAATTGAAACCGATTTGGCTGATTTTTTTTCAAAATCAAATCGGGAGGTATATGGTGCGGTTTTAGATGGTGCAAATTATCATACGGCAGACTACAGCAAACCGGGAGTGTTGCTGATTGGCAATGAAGGAAAAGGCATAAAACCAGAACTGATGCAGTGGGTACAACATAAACTGACCATTCCCAAAATAGGAAAAGCAGAGTCGCTCAATGCAGCTATTGCTACGGCGTTATTGCTGGCGAAGATTAATATGTCGTAATTTTATTTTTCACTTAGCTTAATAGCCTTAGCAAACAAGATATTGTTTTCTAAATGTACATGTTTATGTAAATCGTCTTCAAATTCTTTTAGCTTGGCAAAATAAACCCGATAAGTATTACAGGCATCTTCAGGAACACTGTATTGATTGGTTAATACTGCAATTTGATGGCATAAATCTCCTGCTTTGTCATGCTCGTGTTCCATCATGGCAATCGGATTTTTTATACTTCCGAATGGGGCATTGATCTCTCCCTTATTTTCTTCCGCTTGTTTGATGTAAGGAAATAAAATGCGCTCTTCTTTCATTAAATGTGCTTCCAGTTCAGCAGCTACTTCATAAAATAAATTTCTGATATGTGCCAACTCAGGATGTCTGTTGCCATGTACCGTGGTCACTTTATCTGCATACTGACGAATCACAGGTATTGACTCTGTAATATACTGATGATGCACTTGTAAGATATAGTCTATTAAAAATGACAGTTTCCATGCATTGTAATTAGGCATGTCGCGCATAAGTGAAGTCTTTTCATTTAATTCGGCATTGATTTTCTCAAAAGGCAGATTCTTTTCAGCGCATACGGCCTCAAGTGTTTTCTTCCCGCCACAGCAAAAATCGATTTCATATTTTTTGAATACATCAGCGGTTTGATAGTTTTGTGCCACGATTTCAGCAATAGTTTGATTTTCCATGATATTAAATTTACATGTTTATGAATAAAATTATTTCATTAGTTCCAGATAAAATTGTGTTAAGGCTTCGGGCAATTTATTCGGGTGATGTACCAGTTGGAATGCACCTTTCCCAAGCATCTGAGGCAGATAGAACTTCGCGTTACTGTCAATGGCAAGCGCGGAAATCTGTATGTTGTTTTGACGCACTTCACGAACCGCCTGTTTTATGTCTTCAATGCCATATTTGCCTTCATATCTGTCATAATCATTAGGTTTGCCATCTGTTAGCAGTAAGATCCATTTTCTGCGCGCATTGTTTTTTTTCACTTGTTCGTGAGCGTTTCGAATAGCAGCACCTATGCGCGTGTAGCCCTTTGGAGAGAGTGCACTGATGCGGTGTTTTACATTGTTCCAATCTTCAGAAAATGTTTTGACTGTTGCATATTCACAATGATTACGTGTTTTGCTGGAGAATACGTCAATTTGAAAAGGCGTGCCGTATTTGTTTAAAATTTCGCAGAACAAGAGAATAGATTGTTTTTCGGTGTCGAGGATGCGCTGACCTTCCACGTAGCCATCAGTAGATAAACTAATATCGGTTAAGATTAGGATAGACACATCTTTTACTCTTTTTCGTTTCGTGATAAATATATTTTCACCCGGGGAAAATCCGGAATAAATATCTGTAAATCTTTCAGTAACTGCATCAATGTCGGGTTCATCGCCGTCTGCCTGACGATTTACTTTTTGGTAAGCATTAAAAAATTGATTTAAATTTTTCTCGAGTCTCTTTAATATCAACTTGTTTTTAGCAAACGTGTAACTCGTGTATCCCGGTTTCGTTTCTCTAAAGACAGACTCGTAAATATTGCAATAGTTTTTCTTGTATTTTTTTCTTTGGAAATCCCATTCGTCTACCTTTTTACGAACTGTTTCATCTTGTTTTTCTTTTGATTCTTTTATGCCTTTAGAATTGAAAAATTCAGCATGATATACCGAATGAGACGGCGAATCTACCCGCACCATTTGGTTCATATTTAGCTCTTCAAGTGCCTCGCTGCTTTCATCCAAATCCTCATCATCTTCAAAATCCCGCCACTTGCCGTTAAAATCATCCAAGGTTTCAATTTTCTCGAAATTGTGTGTCAGGGTGTATTGTTCTTGTTGTTCTTTATCTACTTCCAATACTTCGATTTGTTCTTTTGTTTTCGAGTTTATCTCTACCACTTTTTT
>DAOQII010000035.1:5074-14139 GCA_035339455.1 Chitinophagales bacterium | reverse complement strand
TAAAATTAGACGAACCTACAGGATTTGAATTGCCACCAAATGGATTTGCGGTAGATGATCCGGGCTATCAGGCGCCTGCTGTAGATGGTAGCAACGTGGAGGTGATTATTAACCCCGATTCAGATCGCTTACAGGTACTTAACGGTTTTAACCCATGGGAAGGAGATGATTTGAAAGGGTTAAAATTATTAATAAAAGCAAAAGGTAAATGTACCACCGACCATATTTCTATGGCGGGTCCCTGGTTGCGCTACAGAGGCCATCTGGATAATATCTCCAACAACATGTTGATAGGTGCGGTAAATGCATTTAATGACAAAACAGATAATGTATTAAATGAAATCAGCGGAGAATATGGTGCTGTGCCGGCAACTGCCCGTGCATATAAAGCAGCAGGATTTGGTTCGGTTGTATTTGGCGATGAAAACTACGGCGAAGGTTCATCCAGAGAACATGCAGCGATGGAACCACGTCATTTAGGCGTGCGCGCGGTAGTTGTAAAATCGTTTGCCCGTATTCATGAAACCAACTTGAAAAAACAAGGTATGCTGGCATTGACTTTTATTAATAAAGACGATTACAACAAGATACAAGAAACAGATACCGTTGATATAATAGGATTAACAGAATTTGCACCCGGCAAAAACCTGACGATAGTACTGCATCATAAAGACGGAAGCACAGAAAGTTTTGATGTAGCCCATTCTTATAATGAACAACAAATCGGTTGGTTCAAAGCCGGCAGTGCCTTAAATCTGATAAAACAGCAAGTAGCAGGGTAAGTAACAGATAAGAACATTTAAACTGTAAAATTTATTTATAAAAGCTGCCAAATTTTGGCGGCTTTTTTATTTGCATACATTGTCGTATTTTCCGAAATTAATCAATTATTCATTTAATCTTTCAGCGCATGCAAACCAACTCTTCTGTTTTTCTCGGTGATCAATTTTATAACCGCCAGCATTTAAATTTTATCTTGTCTGATGTTATTCATGCCGAAAAACTTTCTTCATTCGAATATTTCGCAGACCACGATAAAGACAGTATGCAGCTATATCTGGATGCCGTAGATCAGTTTGCCAAAGAATATCTTTTTCCTTATCTGGTAGAGATGGACAGAAAGCAACCTGAACTTGAAAATGGAAGAATCAAGGTGCATCCCATTCATCGAAAAATAATGCGCCTAAGCGGCGAAAACGGTTGGATTGCGGCATTGGCGGCTAAAGATGCAGGAGGCTTACAGATGCCCAGTGTTTATTTTACTTCATCCAGTTTTATTTTGGGAGCAGCCAACTATTCGGGTTGTGTTTTTGCCGGACTAACGATGGGGGCGGCACATTTAATTGAAGCATTCGCCGATAATAAATATCACGATGTTTATTTGCCGAAAATGTTTGCCGGGGAATGGCAGGGTACTATGGCATTGACAGAACCCGGCGCAGGCAGTTCATTGAGCGATGTAGTAACAACAGCCGAAAAACAAGCAGATGGAACCTACAAAATTTCGGGACAGAAAATATTTATTTCTTGTGGCGACAGCGATGCCGTTGATAATGTAGTGCATTTGTTATTAGCCCGTATAAAAGGGGCATTTGCAGGAACGAAAGGCATTTCTTTGTTTATCGTGCCGAGAGAAAGAATCAATGCCGAGGGGAATTTGGAATGGAATGATGTAACCTCCATTGGAGTATATCATAAAATGGGCTATAAGGGTGCACCGATTGCACATCTTAGTTTTGGTGAAAACAACGATTGTACAGGCTGGCTGGTTGGTGAAGAAAATAAGGGCTTGAGCTACATGTTTCAAATGATGAATGAAGCCCGTATTTCTGTGGGATTGCACGCTACTGCTATTTCTACAGCGGCTTACTATGCCAGTTTGAAATATGCTAAAGAGCGCTTACAAGGCAGAAATATTGCAGAAAAAAATCCTGAGTTGCCACAGATACCAATCATACAACATGCTGATGTAAAACGCATGTTGCTGTTGCAAAAAACATTTACCGAAGGTGCACTTTGTCTGGAGTTGCTTTGCAGCTATTATGCCGATATGGAAAAAGTTACGCAAGGTGAGGAAAAAGAAAAATATCATTTGCTGTTGGAAATTCTGACACCGGTAGCCAAATCATATCCGGCAGAAATGAGCAATATTTCAACGGGCAATGCCATTCAGATTTTCGGAGGATATGGATTTACCAAAGATTTTATTGCAGAGCAATATTACCGCGAAACACGTATCCACACGATACATGAAGGCACTACTGCCATACATGGGCTTGATTTATTGGGCAGAAAAATGATGCTGAAAGGCGGCAAAGCGGTTATGCTGTTGATGCAGGAAGTAATGGCGGATGTAAAAAAAGCAAAACAACATGAAAACACGAAAGCTTATGCCGAAAAATTAGAACAAAAACTAGGTTCATTACAAGAATTGAGTATGCACCTGATGGGTGTGGCACAACAAGAAGGTGCGGAAGCTTATTTGAGTGACGCCACTTTGTATTTAGAATTATTCGGCATTTTGACGATGGGTTGGATATGGCTGAAGATGATGAATGCCTGTGCGGAGATTGAACATACAGATGAGCAGTTCAAACAATCAAAACAACTTAGCTGCGATTATTTTTATGAATATGAATTTCCAAAAGCAGAAGGATTATTTATTCGTTTAAAAAGCAAAAAACGAGTAACTACAGGCAGAGCACAAGATTTTATAGATTAACTGTATGATAATTCAAATACGATAAATATAACAGAATACAAAGAAAAGATAAATCTAACTGTTTGTAAATAATAAATAAATTATTTAAAATAATATGTTAAATAAAATAACGAGAATTGTAGGTATCACAATAGGCGTTTTTGGAATTCTATATATCCTGTTGAGAGCAATAGGTTATATTGGGTTTTATAAAGTTCCTACTACGGGTATGTATCCAAGCTTAAAGCCAGGAGATTACTTTTTTGTAACTAAATTTATTAAGCCTAAACGTGGAGATATATATGTGTATAATACAACTTTTGAAAATAGAAAAAATGAGAAGATAGTACGAAGAATTGCAGCAGTAGCCGGAGATACCTTGGCGTTAATAGATGGATATCTGTTTATAAATCATCAACTATGCGATATTAATTATTCGATAGCATTACCCTATCTTGTGCCAATAGAAAAACAGGAAAATAGACCAGAAGAATTTTTCAATATGAATACTATCCCTTTTAATGCAGAGTATTCTATTCAGTTTTTAACAAAACAGGAAGCAGAAAAAAATAATTATACAATTGCAGTTCGAGAAATTGAATCAAATGATTACAACGACAGTTTATTATTCATGAATAAACAATTAGAATGGAAAATTGGTAACTACGGACCAATAGTAATTCCTCAAAATAAGTTTTTTTTCTTAGGAGACAATCGATATAATTCTTATGACTCACGTTATACTGGTTATGTAGATAAAGCTGATTTAATTGGAGGGGTACTGATTATACTTTAGTAATCTTCTTCCTCAAAATATAATCATTCAGCCAGAAGGGGCCGTAAGCGATGTCTGTTTTTTCATATAGCTCAAATCCCATTTTTTTGTAGAAATACATCGCCGGATTTTTGCGGTGTACATTGAGTTGTATATAAGGGCAATGGCTTTTAATAGCCACATTTTCTACTGCCTGCAAGAGTGCGCTGCCGACACCCTTTTTATGAATATCCTGTCTTACATATAAGCGATGCAGATAGATGATGTCTTCTTTTAAAATGCCATAAACATCCCCTTTTATTTCGTACGCCACAAAACCCTGTATTTGTTGCTCATCCAGATAGAGGAGATAGGTGCATCCTTGCTGCATTTGCTCTTTTATCGCATCGGCATTATACATTCTTGCATACATATATTCCACTTGCTCATCAGACAAAAATGCACGGTAGGTTTGTTTCCATACCAAAGCCGCCACTTCTATTATTTTGGGAATATCAGTAAAAAAAGCAATCCTAATTTTCATACATCAGCAAGTCATTTTTATAACCGACAATTGTTTTATGGACAATCTTTGCTCTTTACAATAAAATAAGGATTGAGCAGATTTTCTCTGTTGTAAACCATAGTTTCATCAGTATTGAATACAGTAGTAATAGCACCGGCTTCGGCAGCTATTATTTGTCCGGCACAGGTATCCCATTCCATTGTGGGTCCTAATCTGGGATAGATATCCGCCTTGCCTTCAGCAATTAAACAGAACTTAAGTGAGCTTCCGGCTGCAACAAATTCTACCTCTTTGAATTGTTGTTTTTTTTCATCCACATAAGCTAAAAGTTCCGGTGTCTGGTGTGAGCGGCTGCCTACAATTTTGAGCAATCCGTCTTCAGCGGGTTCTCGTACATGAAGTTGCGTTTTAGTGTTTTGTTCCAGTTTAAAACACCTCTTTCCTTTTTCTGCGAAATAGGTGATTTCTTTTGCCGGTAAATAAATCACCCCCAAAACAGGAACGCCGTTTTCAGTGAGTGCAATATTAACGGTGAACTCACCATTGCGCTTAATAAATTCTTTAGTACCATCAAGCGGATCCACAATAAAACAGCTTGTCCATTCTTTTCTTACTGCATATTCGGTAAGTTTGGTTTCTTCAGAAATCACAGGAATGGTTGGAAAGAATTTATTTAATCCGGCTATAATGATCTCGTTAGATTTTTTGTCAGCGAGTGTAAGCGGAGAATTATCGGATTTTATTTCTACTTCTACCGGTTGATTATATACCTGCAAGATAGCATCTCCGGCATCTTGCGCAATTTTTATTATTTCTGTCAACATAAAATATCAAAAAGAATAGTACGCATCTTTCAGCGTGGGGTTATGCTTGTCTTTATCGCTAAGAATAATAGCTGAGGCAGGAATTTTCCAGTCTATATTCAATTGAGGGTCATTATAGGCGATACCTCCTTCAGAGGCTTTGTCATAAACATTATCGCATTTATAAAGAAACTCACATGTGGGAGTCAACACCACAAACCCATGAGCAAAGCCTCTGGGAATGAGCAATTGTTTTTTATTTTCAGCAGATAATTCTAAAGAGAAATGTTGCAAATAGGTGGGTGAGTCCATTCTTAAATCGACTGCTACATCCAAGACGCTTCCCTCAACAACACGAACTAATTTAGCTTGGGCATAAGGGGCATTTTGAAAATGCAATCCTCTTAAAACACCATAAGCAGACTTAGAATGATTATCTTGAATGAAATTATACGGCAGTCCGTTTTTAGTAAGTTGTTGCTCGCTGTAACTTTCAAAGAAGAATCCTCTTTCGTCTTCAAATACACGGGGCTCAATTATAAATAAATCCTGAAGTGGAGTGGGAGTGATATTCATGCAAATGATTAAGCAGATTTAAACATGGCTTTGAGCTGTACCCAGAAGTTTGTTCTGAAATAAATAAATCCTATAATTAACAGATCTAAGAAGAAGCCAATACCAATAAACATCAGCGTTTGATTAAGTGTGGAAGTAACATTAGTTTGTAGAGGAAGATGTGGTTCGTCTATTGTTGAAAATAAAGGTAAAATGGATTGGTAATTGGTTTTTGCCGCTTCAAGTCCTCTGGCAGATTCAGCATAGAGACCTTCCAGCAATGATTTGTTTCTTATATATCTGGTTTCTATCAAGTCTGCTTTAAATGTGATTAGGTTATTAGCTTTATCTTTATAATCGGCAAGATTATACTCAGAATTTTCCAATTGAGCTTTTACAAGAGCTAGTTTTTCTTCCAAAAAGTCAACGGTGATTTTAGCCTTGCCTGTTGCCCGTTCAATATAGTAGGCAATAACATTTTCATAGAAAGCTTCACATAATAATTTAGAAAATTCTTCGTCTCCTGTAGTAACTGTTATGGAATAAATTTCTGCCTCATTATAATCTACAGTTACCATCTGTCGAATTCCGCCTAAAATTCGTTTGAAGATAAGATAGTCTTGTGTATTTAAATCTTTTACGTTTGTAAAATCTTTAAAGAAACTGCCTTGCAGGTTGTTAAACAAATTCAGATAATGATTAGCCAGATAGTCTTCCTTACCTCTGAAATAGTATTTTTTGAACAACAGTTTAGAACCTACCTTTTCTGTAAAGGCATATTCTTTTAATTTTTTAGGGTTGTTAAAGTTGTTATTAGTTGTTTGCAGGATATTAGTAAAATTACCAGCACCAAATCCAGGAATCTGAGGTCTGTCTTCGGATAAAAAGAAAGTAATCTTTGCCGTATAAGTTGGTTTTACTTGCTTAGATTTATAAAAACCATACAGAGCCATCAAAACAACAGGAATTGCCAAAAAAAAGGAATAAGTTTTTGCGATATCAGTTAGCTCTTTGAGTATTCTGATTATGTTTTTTAAACTCTGATCTTGTTCTAACGAGCCAATATCAGAATTGTTATTCTGCACATTTGAAAGAAGTGTATCTTTCTCTTCAGTTATATTTTCATCTGCATTATTTGGCATTCCTGACAGTTAAAAATAATAAATAAAGAGTTAGTAAGGAAGTTGCTGCACCAATTGAAGCATTTAATATCCTATTAAACTTTTGGGGATCAGAATTCTTTTCCTTTTTCTTTTTTTCTTTCTTTTCTTTTTCAGGTACGACTATAACAGACCCTTTTTCAACATTTGGAAATACTTTTCCAAACATAGAGCGGTGCGTTCTAAGAATTTGTCCATTAGGGCGGATGACATATGTTTTACGAGCGAAAGCACTATCACTAAAACCGGCACCATATTTTGTGATATAAAATTTTGCATCTTTTCCATCTGTATAAGGTACATATAAATTTTCAGGTCGCTTTTCCGATGGATAATTAAACTGTCCCTTAAGTGTTACTAAATCTTTTATAGCAGGCACAGTAATACTGTCTCCTTTTTTAAGAACATAATTATATTTAGAATTCTTATTGGCCAATGCTTTATTTAGGTCTAATAATACGAATCCAATCCCATTTTCTGATCTGTTTAAAGTTGCTCCATCAGGATAGGCAAAACGGGTAAGTCCACCGGCTCTTTCTATTAAAGAGGATATTTTTTCATCTTTAGTTGTTAAAACATACTCGCCCGGATATAACACTTCACCTTTTACACTTACTTTCATTTGATATTCAAACTCTGGCGTTGGTCGAACAAAGATTTGATCAAACGGCTGTAATTTTATAGAATTAGCAACAGGGTCTTTGCCCACATTTTTACTTATACTATAGCTCAAAATAGTAACCTGAGTTGGGACAGACTGAGAGATGGCCTTATCATAGTTGGCAATACGGGCAATTTCTATTCTGTTTGCTGCTGCTTCCATTTTAAACCCTTTTGCTAAAATGATTGCATCCGCCAGTGTCATCCCT
The DNA here is from genome assembly GCA_035339455.1 of Chitinophagales bacterium. GTDB lineage: Bacteria > Bacteroidota > Bacteroidia > Chitinophagales > JADIYW01 > JADJSS01. Next base: position 6,771 of record DAOQII010000035.1, on the reverse strand, counting down.
TCCATATATGGAAAAGTGTCATTTATCCGTGTCATACCATTGACTTCGATATAGTATCTGTCTATCCGTCTTAAATCCTTCAAGACATAAATCTTATCTCTTTTTTTAAGAAGAAATGTGTCCATGTTCTCAAAATTATTAGTGGTATCTATCTTGAATGAAATAAGTTTTTCAGTTAAATCATCATTGACACGATAGATAATAATTTTATCCAATAGTGCTTCTTCTTTTAATCCTCCACACATAATCAAGGCATCCTTCAGTGACATTCCCTTTTCAGACTCAAAGTGGCGCGGTTTTCTCACTTCACCTTTAACTTCAATGTCAAACTTATCAAAATAGTCAGTTTTTGAATAAATTTCTAACACATCCCGGAATGCTAATGGAATATTATCAGGAGAGTTTATATCGCTTATAATGTTGTTTAGATTTATTTTGAATGTGTGTTTTCTAAAGTCGTCATAATTAGTTCTTACTACATATGCTTCTTCTAAATAGGCATCTTCTTTTAATCCTTGTGCTTTTTTAATTAAGTCCCAAACTCTGTCTCCTTCTTTCCATTGATATTTCCCCGGTAATAAAACGGAACCAAAAACATCTACATAATTTTTTACCTTTTCAGGAATAGAACGCACTCCAACAACATCTCCATTAAATAATTCAACTCTTTTTCCAATTCTCTTCATGCTATCCAGATCAATATCTAAGAGTATCTGTTTGTTGTTTTCAAATCTTCGTATTTGTATCACTTTTGTAAAGGCATCCGGTTTGAAGTTGCCACAGTATTTCAATAAATCATCAAAAGTTTCACCGGGCAACATCTCGTATTTTCCTTCTTTGTTTACAGCACCTTCCACACGAACAATATTTTTTTGTGCCGGTACATAGATATAATCGTTATTGTCCAAGAAAATATCATCTTGTTTTTCAGGATAAAATAAGAATTTATATAAATCGAATCGACGTACAATTTTCCCGTCTCTTTTTATTTGAATATCACGGATAGTACCTGATTTACTTGGCCCTCCAACATAAGCTAAAATGTTATATGCCGTATTAATAGCCGGAAAGGTATAAGATCCCGGATTTTCTACATCACCCACCACGTTTATAGTGATTACTCTCGAATAGTTTAGTGATACATCAAATTGTGATTTATCTATCATATATGCACTTGCAAACCGAGTGCGCAATAATTCTTTTGCTTGTTCTAACGTAAGTCCTTTTAAATAGACTCTCCCTATATTCTCCTGTTGGATATAACCGTCCTTATCAATATAAAACAATCTGTTATAATCAGCATATCCCCAAATGGAAACTACGATTTGGTCTCCAACACCAAGAATATAATTTGAAGGAGGTTTGATGTCTACGGCATTATTAAAAATCTTTACATCTTTTTGACGGAAATAATTAAATCCATAGATATCCACGGAATCCAGCTTGTCTCGAAGTTCTTTTGTTGCCGTTGCTGTCAATTTTTCCACGGTTTCAGAGGCTTTTTGTGCTTCTTTTAATAATTTGTCCGGAGCATTTTGCCCGGATTTTACCTCTCCTGCTTTTTCTGCATTACCAATAGCACCTTGCTGTTCATCTGCATCTTTGGTACGTGGAGCAAATGTTTCAGCCTTTTTGTTTGATTTATTAACTTCTTCTACTTTTATTTCACCTTGCTTTATCTGTAAGGTATCCTCAAT
>DAOQII010000035.1:0-4974 GCA_035339455.1 Chitinophagales bacterium | reverse complement strand
TCATCCATTATCTTACACAATAATTTTATCAATTCAATATTCTGCCATTCGTTAAACCCTCCGATATTATAAGTTTCTCCATTTTTGCCCTGATGAAAGATAAGGTCAATGGCTTTTGCATGATCTTCTACATACAGCCAGTCTCTTGTATACTTTCCGTCACCATAAACAGGAAGTGGTTTGTTGTTTCTGATATTATGTATAAATAAAGGTATTAATTTTTCCGGAAACTGGAAAGGTCCATAATTATTGGAGCAATTTGAAATCACGACTGGCAAATCGTATGTATTTTGATATGCCCGAACAAAATGATCGGAACTGGCTTTAGAGGCGGAATATGGAGAACGAGGATCGTAAGGTGTGGTTTCTGTAAATAATCCTTCTTCACCAAGGCTACCATAAACTTCATCTGTCGATACGTGATAAAATAATTTGTTGCTATAATCTTGTTTCCAGGCTTCTTTAGCTGCATTTAGCAGATTTACCGTGCCCACTACGTTGGTCATGATAAATTCTAAAGGATTGTGTATGGAGCGGTCAACATGCGATTCTGCTGCCAGATGAATTACGCCATCAAAGGAATACTTCTGAAATAGTTGACTAACAGCATTAGCATCAGTTATATCTATCTTCTCAAAAGCATAATTAGGAGCTTGCTCAATATCTTTCAGATTTTCCAAGTTTCCGGCATATGTGAGTTTGTCCAGATTCACGATCTTGTAATCAGGGTATTTGGTAACGAATAACCTCACTACATGTGAACCTATAAAACCTGCACCTCCGGTAATTAGAATCGTTTTCATATGTTTAAAGTGTCCAGTAGTTAAGTGATTTGATTTTGCCTTTATACAGATTTTTTAAATCAACAACTATTGCATCATTATTTGCCATTTCAGCAAAATCTGATTCATCCATATGCAAATAGGCATGATGAGGAACAGCGACTATGATGATATCATATTTGCCGGCAGGAGCATCGGTCAATTTTACCCCGTATTCTTCTTCTACTTCATGCGCATCTGCATGCGCATCTATCATATCTACGTCCAGTTGGAATTCTTTCAGTTCTTTGTATAAATCAAAAATCTTCGAGTTTCTGATATCGCTTACATTCTCTTTAAAGGTAGCACCCATAATTAATGCTCTGCATTGAGAAGGGTTTTTACCACTTTTCAATAAATCCTGAATAATCTTTTTGGCGATATATTGAGGCATCCCGTCATTAATACTTCTTCCACTCAAAATAATCTGAGGGCGAAAGCCTAAGGAATTAGATTTATATGTGAGGTAATAAGGATCTACCCCGATGCAATGCCCTCCTACCAAACCCGGCTGAAATTTTAAGAAATTCCATTTAGTGCCTGCTGCTTCCAATACATCATACGTGTTTATATTCATCAGCTGGAAAATCTGAGATAATTCATTCATCAGTGCGATATTCAAATCGCGCTGTGTGTTTTCAATTACTTTGGCAGCTTCCGCTACTTTGATTGAAGAGGCTTTATAAACACCCGGTTCTATAATGGCATTATAAATTTCTGCGATGTTTTCTAAAGATTCAACATCACATCCAGAAACAATCTTAGTGATTTTTGTCAGTGTATGTAAAGAGTCTCCCGGATTTATCCGCTCGGGGGAATAACCTACTTTAAAATCTTTCTTGAATTTTAAACCTGAAAGCTGTTCGATTACGGGTACACAATCTTCTTCTGTGCAACCCGGATAAACAGTAGATTCGAAAACGACATAATCCCCTTTCTTAATCACTTTGCCTATCGTTGTAGATGCGGCAAGAATCGGTTTTAAATCCGGTACATTATGCTCGTCAACCGGGGTAGGAACAGCAACTATGAAAAAGGTGGCTTTCTTTAGTACGTCTAAGTCTGCTGTAAATTCTATATCACATCCTTCAAAAGCTGCAGCAGACAACTCCTTGCTGGGGTCTATTTTGTTTTGCATCATCTCAATGCGCTTGGCATTGATGTCAAAACCGACAACTTTAAATTTGCGAGCTAATTCTAATGCAATAGGTAAACCGACATACCCCAAACCTATTACGCCTATCAGTTTCTCTCCGGAAATGTATGCATCTATAAAACGCTGATTATCTGCCATTTTAGTATAGTGGAAGTGCGAAAATACGAAATTTTTACGGAATTAACCGTTAATAAACAATAAGTTTGCTTAAATTGCCTTTTCGTTGCATCATATAGCATTTTTTCCAGACATGAAGTTCATTTATCCGGTTTTATTGTTTTTTGCAGAGATGCTGCTGCCTTTGATTTCCCTGGTAAATCCAAAAATCAGGAAATGGTACGTGGCTCAAAAATCATTTAAATCCAGTTTCACATCCCCGATTGACAAAACCCGTGCATATATTTGGATTCATTGTGCTTCATCCGGTGAATTTGAGCAGGCATTACCACTTATACACGCTTTAAAATCAAGAAGAAAGGAATTGAGATTTGCTGTAAGTTTCTTTTCTGTTTCAGGATATGATTTGTATAGAAACTCGAACTTGGCAGACACTTTTTTTAATTTCCCGTTAGATACAAAAAGAAACATTGCGACATTGATTCATTTGCTACAACCGAGAGGTGTAATTTTTATTCGCAGTGAACTCTGGCTTAATACGCTTCTTATTTTAAAGGAACAAAATATCCCGGTTTTTTTAGTGAATGCGAGAAATGTCATGTCGGATTCTGTTTTTCGTAAAAAATATGATAATTATTGTAAACAGCTTTTTACTACTGTTTTTTACACCGACAAATATGGCACGACGAAATGGGATAAAGCACTCGAAAATAAAAAAAAACTATTTCAATCTGCTGTACTCGAAGATTTTACAAATGACAAATTCTGTATTATGGTCGGAAGCAGTTGGAATACAGAAGAAGCTTATGCTGCGCGTTTTTTGAAAGAATACCCTGACTTAAAATATATCGCGTTTGTTTTAGCTCCCCATGAATGGGATGAGGATAGATTGCAAACAAATTTTGATTTTGACAGGGTGCAGTTTTTTTCAAAATATGAAGATTCTAAGCGAAGGAATGTCTTATTTATAGATACAAAAGGAATCTTAAAATACGCGTATCGCTATGCAGATTTGGCATTCATAGGCGGAGGTTTTGATAAAACGTTGCATAATGCGCTTGAAGCCGTTGTATATGAAATTCCGGTACTGGCTGGGCCTAATCATCAAAAATTTGAAGAAGTTGCAGATTTAATTCAACAACAAAGGATAGTTGAAATCAATTCGTATGAGGATTTTAAGCATGAAGTAATTGCTCAAATGGAAATGCAAAAAAGCCACTTCTTAAACAAACAAGATTCAGTGGATGAAATGAATGCACAAAAAAAATATGCTTCAATCAAAATTACAGAGGCAATAGTAAAACAAATTCGATGGGAATTTCACAACTAAATTCTTTATACAGTCTATAAATTCTTTACTTTGAAATTTATAGGCCAGATCTTCAAAACTATAAGAAACCCAACTTATAGAATTTTCATCTAATTTATTTAAGCAGTTTATTGTTTCAACACTTGATTTAGAGAGTATATTTTCCTAAAGTCCTCTGACGTAGAAGGATCATTTAAATGCTTTTCCTCTTCCGTTTGAATTATTTTTTTCTATTCATTAATGATATTATTTTTTTATGGTTTTGATTTCAAATCTTGTACTACTTGCAGTGCTAATGCATAGCCACTAAACACTAACAACGTCGGAAGAACCACCTCCTATAATTCCTCCTCCTTGTTAAGTTGGAGGAAAAAATGAGAAATCAACTATTTTATAAGCTTTTTTTTCTTAACCCGAACTCAGGTTATAAATAGGACACTAAAACTTGGTCATTTTAAAAAATAGCAAATCATTATTATATAAAAATTATTATGCTGTATTTGTATTAATTTCTCCTCGTTTACCCAATTCTATTAATTGCATCTTTTGCGGTTTTCCGTTTTCTATTTCAAAACGCAATATCGTTTTCATCTTATGAAAGCCATGCACTCCTGCCGCTCCCGGATTGATATAAAGTAAATGAAAATTTTCATCTTTCACTACTTTCACAATGTGGGAGTGTCCGCAAACCAAGATATCAGGCTTATATTGTTGTATTAATTTTCTTGTTTGTTGTGTATATTTTCCTGTAGTTCCGGCAATGTGTATCAGGAGGATTTTACAACCCTCACGCTCTAAAATTTCATACTCCGGAAATGAAGTGCGCAAGTCAGTACCGTCAATATTGCCATATACTGCAACCAAGGGTTTTAGTGCTGATAATTTATCCGTAACAGCTATTGTACCAATATCTCCTGCATGCCAGATTTCATCCACATCATCGAAATAACGAACTATTTTCTCGTCAAAAAAACCATGAGTGTCGGATAATATGCCAATGCGTTTCATAAAAAGAAAAAGAGGCTTATGAATAAGCCTCCCTTGAAGTTGGTTTTGTTGTTTATGTAGTGGTTGGTTGGGGTGCTGTTGGAATATGTTTTTTGAAATAACGTATCATAAAAAATAAAGAAACTACTATTAAGATGCTTACTATTATGGTTACCACTATTGGCATGATAATACTCAAGATACTTCCAGCGATAGACAAGCCATGCTCAGCTGTAGCCACCACCGGATTAGCTACGCCTGCTGTAGCCACAGTAGATGTAGCTCGTGTAAGAGCCGTTCCAGCTTGGATGATACCTGCACTTCCTCCACCAACAATAATGGCTAAGCCCCATTTCAGCATAGGGCTGATTTCGGGCAAAATAGTAGACGCCGTTAACAAGGAACCGGCAACAACAGATGTAGGCGTAGTGATGGTATCCAGAATATTGTCAACAAATGGAATATAATAACCCAGGATTTCTAAAACGGTAGCCGTTGCGAATGCCACAATTGCAGCAGTACTGCCCATCCAGGCGAAGCCTGCACCCAAAATGGGGCGCCCCAGGGCGCTCCATGGCGGGTGT
>DAOQII010000034.1:0-14192 GCA_035339455.1 Chitinophagales bacterium | reverse complement strand
GAAATGCACAAGTTTTTCTTTCATCAAAAAAATCTGTCATTTCTTTTGACAATTTTTTTTTATTATAATCAGATGCTGCGAGCCAAGGTTGGGGTGCAACAGATTTTTTAATTTCGTGGTTGGAGAAAATTTTATAATCGTCCACATTTGAGAAATTATGTATCAAGCCTTGTTTGATAAAAAAAGGCGAAATGGCAAAAAGCAGTGCGAACACCACAATGGCAATCAGTAGTTTTTTCATTGATTAAAGTTAGTAAATTGGATTGATGAATAAGCTGACAATATCCGCTATATTATCAATATAGTAAAGTTAGCTTGATATAATTAAAACTTTCCAAAATAGTTGATTTAGTATTTTCTAATACCACCTCCTTTTGTTCCTCCTTCTTGATGAAAGTAGAGGGTGTTATATAAAAATCAACTATTTTTACGCCAACTAAATTAAATACAACTATATATTATTAAAGTTCATGTTATATTTTTAGTTGATTTACCTCCAAAAAGTGTTAATGCCAGTATTCCGGCTAAAACAAAAACAGTTCCTGTGATGTGTAAAAATGTGACATCCTCATTTAATACATAAAACGATAGAAATATTGTACTGACAGGACCTATACTGGCGACTATTGACATGTTGGACGAGCCTATGTATTTTATGCCAGCTGTCATCAAAAATGATGGAAGTACTGTTGAGATAATAGCTATGCATACTCCGATAAGATAAACAGGTAATGGGTAATTGAATATTGAAAAATGATTGACGATGCCAAAATGAATCAGTACGGCTAAACAGGAAATTATCATAGAAATACAGGTAAACATGGCTGTGCCGATTTGTAAAATCAGTTTATCGCTGCGAACTAAATAAAATGCATAAGTGAGTGCGCTGAGCAATACATAGAGTACACCCAAAAAAATTGAACTGCCTGAGGCTGTTTTATAGTCGGAGATAAAAGCAATGAGTATGCCGGCATAGCTCAATAAGATAGCTGAAATCTGGATGCGTGATATATTGCGCTTGTAAAAGATAAATCCGAGTAGGAGTACGAAAGTGGGGTAAGTGAAAATAATTACCCGCTCCAGATTGGCACTCACAAATTGTAATCCGAGAAAGTCAAACAAGGCAGCCAGATAGTAGCCGATAATGCCCAAAAACAAAATCTGCAAAAATGTATCTTTTGAAATTTTTACAGGATGTTTTTTTTGCTGTATAAAATAAATTGCAATATAAAAGGGTAATGAAAACAACATGCGCAATGTCAGGATATCTAATCCCGTTACACCATATCGAAATGCCAGTTTTGCAAATATACCTTTAGTAGAGAAGCAAAATGCGCCTATGAATACGAGTAAAATACCTTTGTAATAATTAGATTTCATGTTGAGGAACATGTATCACAAAGATAGTAGGAGCTGCATTACTTTAACATGAAATTAGCCTGTCCTATGAGTATGCCTTTTTGATAAACTTCTACACTATATTTTCCGGATGAAAAGTTCATGTCTTGCTGCCAATAAGAACAAACTGTTTTTGATTCATTTTGATAATCAGGTTTGATGCTGTATGTAAATGGAATGGATTTGCCTTCATCATTGGTAAAAGTGCCACTTCCCAAAGTTTGCAATTGTATCGTTGAGCCGGTTGGAGTTATTACGCGTACCATAATTTCCGTCTCGCCTTTAGGCGCAATTTTATTTTGCAATAAGTCAAAACAGATTTTTAATTTCTCTGCATCTTTTGCTTTTGAGGTTTCATCTTCTTTCCCGTTTCGTTTTGTGTGTACGGCATTGCATTGTAAATTAGCAGTACTCAGTATAGAAGCACGGTCGATGCGTTCTTTCATTAATTTATTTTCATCATCAGATGCTTGTTTTTTAACTTTAGTTGTACTAAGCTCACTCGAGAAGCTGTCGCGTTCCATGTATAATTGTTTATTGGCAGCCAGCAACGAATCTATTGAATTTTGTGTTCGTGCCTTGTCAGCTTCCAGTTCTTTTATCAATGCGTTAGCCTCGTTGAGTAATTGCTGCATTTTAGTTTTATCTTCCTTGCCACTTTGCTTAATCGTTGCCACTTGAGCCAGTAATGATTCTATACGAGAACGTTTTTCACTCAATTCGTGTTCTTTAACATTCAGTAAGCTGTCTAATCCCGCATTTTCTGCTCTGTAGTTTTCAATCTCAAGCATGGCATCCTGGTATTTTTTATCCAGTTCAGAACGTAAAGATTCCAGCTGTCCTTTTTCTTGTTCAGTTCGTTTATTTTCGTCTTTAGATTGTTTCAGTTTCAGCTGAGTATATATCAAACCTCCTATCAGTAAGGCAATCAGTGCGATATATATGTAATGTTGTTTTGAATTGGAATTGTTTTCACTCATGTCTTCATTTTTTTACATGTGTAAAATTAAAAGAATTAATTGAATTAGATGGCGTATCTTGCATAATCTCCCAAAAAACCAAACATATATGTTAAATACAGTACGGCTTACAGATTTGATTTATATCGATATTGAAACCGCTCCGGTGTGTAAAACCTTTGAGGATTTAACTGCCTTAGAAAAAATACTCTGGAACGAAAAAAAAGGAAGACTTAAACCAGAAAATGAAAGTGAAGAAGAATATTATTTTCAGCATGCAGGTATTTTTGCAGAATTTGGTAAACTAATCTGTATTAGTGTGGGTTGGTTTATGGAAGATAAAGATTTTTCCGGTTTGAAAATAAAATCTTTTTACGGACATGATGAAATACAGCTTTTGAAAGATTTTGCCTTGTTTTTACAACATGCTGTTGCATCAAATAAGAACAAACAACTTTGCGGACATAATATCAAGGAATTTGATATCCCTTTTATATGCCGCAGAATGCTGATGAATAATTTTCCTTTACCCGATTATTTTGAGCAATTGCAAGCTAAAAAACCATGGGAAGCCGGTTTGCTGGATACAATGGATTTATGGAAATTTGGTGATTACAAAAACTATATCAGTCTGAAACTGCTGGCATACAGCTTAGGGATACCTTCACCTAAAGACGATATTTCTGGCAGTGATGTGGGAAAGGTTTACTGGAATGAACAAGATATAGAACGCATAAAAACCTATTGCCAAAAAGACGTATTAACGGTGGCACAAATCATTTTGAAATTGAAAGGAAAAAAACTAATTTCGGAAAATGAAGTTTTGTTTGTGTAATGCACGTTAGAATTAAATGTCGGATAGTTAAATAGCAATACTCATACATTCAAACTTCAAAATTAATCATTCATCACTCAATACTCAATATGTCAGAATTACTGTTAGATGTAAAAAACCTGGTAACGGAATTTAATACCGAAAACGGATTGGTAAAAGCCGTTGACAATGTTTCCTTTCATATTAATAAGCGTGAAGTAGTTGGTATAGTAGGAGAGTCCGGCTCAGGTAAATCTGTTACGTCATTATCTATTATGCGTCTTATACCAAATCCTCCGGGAAAAATAACGAATGGCGAAATTTTGTACTGTCGCGATAATGAAAAACCGGTTGATTTGGTACATATCAGTGAGCAGGAAATGCGCTCATTCAGAGGTAATGATATTTCCATGATTTTTCAGGAACCCATGACTTCTCTCAATCCTGTTTTTACCTGTGGCAATCAGGTGATGGAAGCCATCATGCTGCATCAGAAAGTGAGCAAAGCTGAAGCCGAACAAAAGACGTTAGCCTTGTTTGAACAAGTGAAATTACCAAATCCACAGCGCATACTGAAAGCCTATCCACATGAGCTTTCGGGAGGGCAAAAACAACGGGTGATGATTGCCATGGCGATGAGTTGCCAGCCTAAAATTTTGATTGCTGATGAACCGACTACCGCACTTGATGTTACCGTACAAAAAACCATCCTAGAGCTTATTCGCGATTTGAGTGATCAAACAGGAATGTCCACTATTTTTATTACTCACGATTTAGGCGTAATAGCAGAAATTGCCGACCGTGTAATTGTGATGTATAAAGGCAAAATTGTGGAACAAGGAACAGTGTTGGATATATTTTCCAATCCGCAGCATCCATATACCAAAGGCTTGCTGGCTTGCCGCCCGCCATTAGGAAAACGCCTAAGCAGACTGCCGGTAATTTCTGATTTTATGGAGGAAAAGAATGGCGTGGTTACGGAAAAGGAAAGCGATATGCAAAAGATAGTGGATGCCTATGTGGTAAGTGATGTGCAGACAGAAAAACGAATGGAAAATCTGATGCAAACAAAACCGATACTGGAATTGAAAAATATTCAGACCTGGTTTCCGAGCAAAACAAATTTATTCGGCAAGCCTCTGGAATATGTAAAGGCGGTAGATGATGTAACGTTTGATGTGTATGAAGGTGAAACACTGGGTTTGGTAGGAGAGAGCGGATGCGGTAAAACCACCTTAGGGCGTACTATTTTACGACTGGTTGAACCGACCGGAGGAAAAGCATATTTTGACGGTAAGGATATTTTTGCATTAGAGCAAAAAGAACTAAAGGAATTGCGCGAACACATGCAAATCATTTTTCAGGATCCATATTCCTCTCTTAATCCAAGGATGACGATTGGCAATGCCATAATGGAACCCATGCAAGTGCATAATAAATATAGCAACGATGCAGAACGAAAAGATAAAGTAATAGAATTGCTGGAAAAAGTAAATATGAAACCGGAGCATTTTATGCGCTATCCGCATGAGTTTTCAGGCGGGCAACGCCAGCGTATTTGTATCGCAAGAGCTCTGGCACTCAACCCGAAATTTATCATCTGCGATGAATCAGTTTCGGCATTGGATGTGTCTGTACAAGCACAAGTATTGAATTTATTGATTCAGTTGAGAGAAGAATTTAAATTTACCTATATTTTTATTTCACATGATTTATCCGTTGTTAAATTCATGAGTGACAGAATGGTGGTGATGAACAAAGGTAAAATCGAAGAAATGGGCGCTGCTGATGAAATTTATAACAACCCACAAAAAGAGTATACAAAGAAACTGATTGCCGCCATACCCAAAGGCAATGTTGAAGATATAAGAGCAAGGTTTGTGTAGTAGTTGATTGTTTTAGTTTAATGCATAATACAATATCTTAGTATAATAGCACTATTTGGGAGCTTGTTATTTCTGCATATTTATTTTAATTGAAATCTGAATACACACTAATACGCTGTACCAATTCTTGAATTTATAACATTTACACCATCAAATCTGCAATTTCTTAAATTAACGAATTTGCTAATCCCAATTTTTCCGCTCATTTTACTGCATATTATCGAAAATTTATTTTTTATTTGTGCCGTTATTTTTTTTATTTCATTTGCGGTGTATTGCATTTGTGCTAAAAGTTTATAGTATGACAAAAAATTTATTGATAGTGGAGTCGCCGGCTAAGGCAAAAACAATCGAAAAAATTCTCGGTAAAGATTTTACCGTGAAATCATGCTATGGGCATATCCGCGATTTGGCTAAAAAAGATATGGGTATTGATATCCAAAACGATTTTAAACCCAATTACATCATATCAGAAGATAAAGAACAAGTCGTAAAAGAATTGCAGAAGTTGTCTAAAAATGCTGAAGTGTGGCTGGCAACGGATGAAGACCGTGAGGGTGAAGCCATATCCTGGCATTTGTGCGAAGTGCTGGACTTAGATAAACATAATACCAAGCGTATCGTATTTAACGAGATTACAGCCCATGCAATTAAGGCTGCAGTTGCTAATCCTCGCCAATTGGATCATAATTTATTTTATGCTCAACAGGCTCGTCGCGTTTTAGACAGGGTCGTTGGTTTTGAATTATCGCCGGTGCTATGGAAAAAGCTGGGCAGAAGAACGCTTTCCGCCGGAAGAGTGCAATCAGTGGCTGTTCGCTTAATCGTAGAGCGCGAACGTGAAATCAATAATTTCAAATCAGACAGTTTCTATAAAGTTGTCGCCTATTTTATCTCAGATAAAAAATCGTTTAAAGCAGAACTTTCAGAAAAATTCAAAGCTGAAGAAGAGGCTTTGGATTTTTTGGAGGCAGCAAAAAATGCCATTTTTAAAATAGAAGATATTCAGGTAAAGCCGGCGCAAAAAAGTCCGGCTGCACCTTTTACTACATCTACCTTACAACAGGAGGCGTCACGCAAGTTGGGTTTTTCAGTTTCACGCACCATGTCAGTTGCTCAAAAATTGTACGAAGCCGGTAAGATTACTTATATGCGTACCGACTCACCCAATTTATCTGAGTTGGCGTTAAACACGATACAGTCATATATCAATCAGGAGTTTGGAAAGGAATACTCCAATCGAAAACAATACAGTGCTAAAAGTTCTAATGCACAAGAGGCGCACGAAGCCATTCGCCCCACTTATATCGATCATACACATGTGAGTGGTCATCGGGATGAAGAACGCTTATATGAGCTAATTTGGAAGCGTACAATTGCCTCGCAAATGAGTAATGCCAAACTGGAAAAAACCATTGCCAAAATTGATATTTCCAACAGAAAAGAAAAATTTAATGCAGAAGGTGAAGTGCTAAAATTTGAAGGCTTTTTAAAAGTTTATCTGGAAAGCAGTGATGATGATGAGCAAGAAGAAACCGGTATGTTGCCGCCTTTGCAGGTAGGGCAGCTCTTGGATTATAAAAACATTGAAGCTCGCCAACGTTTTACGCAAGCACCTGCCAGATACACAGAGGCCAGTTTGATTAAAAAGTTAGAAGAGTTGGGTATTGGTCGTCCTTCTACTTACGCTCCTACTATCTCTACGATACAAAACCGAGAATATGTGGTAAAAGGCGATAGGGAAGGATTACCTCGTTCTTTTCAACGATTAGAGCTCACTAATAAAGGTGAAATAAAGTCAGAAACATTATCTGAAAATACAGGCTCTTTAAAAGGAAAATTATTACCTACAGATATCGGTACATTAGTTACAGATTATTTGATGGAGAATTTTAACCGTGTGATGGATTATTCTTTTACTGCGGATATGGAAAAAGACTTTGACTTAATAGCAGAGGGTAATAAAGAGTGGACTAAGGTTTTGAAGCAGTTTTACGGTCCTTTTCATAAGGAAATAGAAACTTCAGAAGAGAGTACGGAATATGTAACAGGTGAAAGACAATTAGGAATTGACCCTGAAACCAAAAGACAAGTGTCTGCGCGTTTGGGAAGATTTGGGCCTATGATACAATTAGGTACTGCAGAAGAAGATGAAAAACCTCGTTATGCCCGTTTAAAACCTTCTCAAAGTTTGGAAACTATAACACTGGAGGAGGCATTAGAATTGTTTAAATTGCCTTTGATTTTAGGAACTTATGAAGGAGCTGAAGTAGCCGTAAATATTGGACGTTTTGGTCCATATGTAAAACATGGGGAACAGTTTATTTCATTGCCGCGTGGCGAAGAACCTGCGGATGTTACCTTAGAAAGAGCAATAGAGGTGATTAAACAAAAGCTAGTGGAAGATGCACCAATTGCCATGTATGAAGGTAAACCGGTAACAAAAGGTAAAGGTCGTTTTGGCCCTTTTATCAAATGGAATGATATGTTTATCAATGTGCCGAGAGCCTATAATTTTGACAGACTTACACAAAATGACTGCGATGAATTGATAGAAAAAAAGCTGGATAAAGAAGCAAATCGTTATATACTCCAATTCCCGGAAGAAAAAATTTCTGTTGAAAACGGCAGGTGGGGGCCGTTTCTTCGCTTTGGCAAGAAAATGTTGAAACTTACCGGGAAAAAATATACACAGGATGAAGCAGCCATGCTGACACTGGACGAGCTTAAAAAAATGGTTGAAGCTCAAGTACCGGATGCATTTGCCAAAAAGGAAAAGAAAGCACCGGCTAAAAAAGCGGCAGCGAAAAAATCAGCAACTAAGAAGCCTACCAAAAAGAAATAAAATAGTTCAGTTAATCTGAATTTCAGAAATCTTAAAAAGGCTACGTAAAATCGCAGCCTTTTTTAAATTTCTATTAGATAGGATTATTCTTTTATAAACTTATCTGCTGCGATAAATTCATCATTGCTGAACTGAAGCAGATAAATACCCTTAGCCAGTTTTTCCGTTGATAAAGAAATGACAGTTTCATTAATTGATGCTGTTTGAGCAAGCATTTTTTTGCCCGTGATATCATATACCGCAATTTGTATAGCCTGTTTTGAAGGTTTGCTGAACTCAACTGTCAGCTGAGAACTTGTAGGATTAGGATAAAATCTGATACCGGCTTCAGCAGTACGAATTTGATTGGTCGCTAAAACGGTTGAACCTTCTCTTTTAATAATCAAACCGCTCCTTCTTGACAAAAGATTAAAGCGCATGATTTCAGATTGTTGTTTGGTAAACAGATTATAACACAAATCTGATGAATAATCCATGTAATTTTCAAACATATCCGGATAATCTCTCCCTAAATATAGTTTATTACAAGTATTAATAGTGGTATCACAAACATTTGTTGTTCCTCTTGGTAAATTCGCTGCAAATGCTTGTTCTTCTTCAGGTGTATCTGCCATAAAATCATCAATAGTACAACCGTCAACACTTGGACCACCCGGAAGTTCTACTACATTTCCCCAAGTATGTTGTAAGCCAAAGTAGTGACCAACTTCATGAACAGTAGTTCTGCCATTAGTATATAAAGTTCTGAAACGTTGAGAAGTAGAATCGCGTGCGAACCAGTTGTTAATTCCAAAAAATCGAAAATCTATCACTAATCCGTCGTTATTGCCATGGTTTAATGCTAGTCCGCCCCAGTTTGTAGCGTTTGAAGGAGGGTATGCAAAGCCACCTAATGCACCGCACGTATCACATAAAGTTAAACATGTTCTACATTTTCTGTTTCCATAATTCAAATCGCATACCCAGATATTCAGGTATTTATTGACATTCCAAGCGGATTTTCCTTTAGACCCCGTTAAAATTAAATTATCTACTTTTAGTGGCTCTATACCTAAGGCTGTCCAGATTAATGTACTGATTGGATCCCAACCAGCCAGATTTCCCAAAGCACCTTGTGTATGCGTAATGCCTGTGGTAGCTTGCCCACCGGGTGTTTTAGTAGCTAGTTGAAATTTAATTTTTGGATTGCCTCTGAATGGTACGAAGAACGGGCGTAAATTCACACTGTCTGCATTCAGTGCATTGTAATCTCTGTTAAGTGCATCAATTTGTGTGCGTATAATATCATCAGGGATATTTTCATATTTGTTGTTGTTTAGATAAACTACATGTACAACGACTTGTACCGTGTAAACACTATCTGTTCTTGCCAGCGAAGTATCGTATGCCATAATATCATTGACTGCTTGGTTGATTTGCTCCAGATAGGTTGATTTTATGGCGGCATCTGACTGGATAATATTATTGTTAATAACATCCATTCCACAATATCTGTCTAGTTGAGCAAAAGAAAATTGCGATATTAACAGATTGACAATAAATAACAAAAAGAGTACTGTTTTTTTCATATAAACGATTTACTGCAAAAATACTGATTGTAAAGCATAAAAAAAAGCCGGACAAATATATCCGGCATGTCTAAAAATCTAAATGTTTCTGATTAATGGCAGTTAATTCGAATAAATGTATGCATTGTTGTGTCATATTCGGAAATAATATAATGGCAATGCAAAGTGTCATTCGGATTTGTATTAGTTGAATCGCAAATCCATGAATACACAGGAGTAATCAAAAGGGAATCAAAAGGAACAGAATCGCAAATAACCGGAGGTATTGGTGTCGTATCGTTACACGAAGCCGGAACCCTGATTATCGTCGTATCCCAAGTATGATTCAGACTGTCATAATGTACTGCAAACGAATCTCTGTAGCAATGTGGTGTGGGGTTTGGTCCGCCTCCGTTAGGTACGCATGCGATGAACAGAGGTGAAAACAGCATGAATGCGATCAATGCTTTTGCGATTTTTTTTGTTGTTTGTTTCATTGTTTTAAATTTAAATGAGTTAATAAAAAGGATATTTTTTAATGGTGAATGATTAATGATGAGTGATGAATGATGAGAGATGAATGGTGAATGATGAATGGTGAATTTTAAATATTAGAATGGCATATAAGCATCTTTTTACTTACTACTTACTACTTCTTACTAAATACTTACTACTAACTTCTATTGTCTGACTAACTTAATAACAGATAATCCTTCGTCTGATTTAATTTGCATGATATAAATACCGGATGGCAACTCCGAGCAATCAATCTGATATTGATAAGTATCCGGATGTGATGCATATATAATTTTTCCGGTGATGTCTGTTAGCTGTATTTCTGAAATGCGTTCGTCAGCTCTGAGTTGCAAAATATTAATTAAAGGATTTGGAAATACCTTCAGGTTGTGTATTTCACTTTGTTTATAACCCAATGATATAAAGCTGACTGTTGTTGAAGAACCGGTAATGTTTATCTTGTTGCCTCGGTTATCAATAGCCTGTGTCGAGTTAACATTAAACGTATAGACATACGATGAAGAGTTTCGCAATTGACGTCCGAAAATATCGCCTTCCGTAATAAATTTGATTCTGCCAATTCGCCCGTTACCACTTCTGTTTAAACCGTTAGTACGTACCATGCTCACATCTACCCGATGAAACTGAGGAATATTTTTATAGAATAAAATAACAGGTTCGTTGCTCACAAACCAGGAGTTATTATCTAAATCAACAGCAACTGAAAAACAAGAATCATAAAATGATTCAGGATATTCTACAGAAAATGCTATTCCATAAGAACTGTCAATCGTAGTAACGGAATTGATATTGATATCTCCGGCAATTTGCGCACCGGCACAAGTGCCATTTGCAATAATAATAGGCAAGGTATCGAATGTTAAAGTAACCTGTGGCAGCGAATCCAGCTGTGCATCACGGTGATTAAATACATTCACTGCTCGTTCGATGTAATTATTATAAATTACAACCGCATCCTGCGCATTAATGATGCTGTCTCCGTTGCAGTCGGCAAATTTATCATTGTAACCATAGTAGTGTGTCGTTTGCCAATCAGGTGAAGGCTGGAGCGTGTAAGAATTTGTAGCATCAGGTCGGCGTAAACCGAGCCTTCCATAACTTAAACCAATAGCTAACACGTCGAAATTATTCACCGTTAAATCATGGTCGGCATCACCGGGAAGAACGCAGGTGACAGAATCGCATGTAGTTGTGTTACTATCACATGACCAATAATTACCCATGTAAGTAAGATTGTTTAAATATCGATGACAATAACTGGTTGTATCAGCGTCGTTGCAGTATATAATTTGCCCATCTCTGCAAATATAATATTCACTATATAATGAAGACGATAATGGAATTATTTTATAAACAGTACCGACAGCAGATGAGTAATATCGTATTATTTCACTATTTCTACAGGTTCTTTGGGTATATTTAGAGTGAAAACTAAATGAAGCAGTAATTGAATCTCTTGGATTTGCTCTTGAAATTTGTTCAGTATTAAATTCCAAATTACATTTTTGTGAAAAGAACACAAAAGGTAAACTGTCTGTTTGTTGACGTATCTTTGATATTCCTAAATCTTCAAATGCCTTAAAAAGTGAAGTGTCATTAACTTGTGTGCTATCCGATAGCCATTCACCATATTTTGGATAAGGCAAGCTCATTCCAAAAACATAACTTTCACAAGGAATCGAATATAAAAATCGGATAAGATGTTTTCGTTCCTCTAATGTTGTAGTGGGAAATTCTATAACTGAAGCCGGAGCTCTGCCACAATTTATATCATTGTATGGCCCCCTACAAGTACTTCCAATTTGATAAGTTTGCCAAGTTTCCTGGATAGTATCATATACAAAGAATTTAAAACCATTGTTTGCCCATGAGTTTGATGCTATATTGATATTATCTTCAAAAATTCGACTGGCAGATGGGTTACTATAATAGTCATATATATTCAATCTAATAATCGTATCAATGTATTTCTGAAATTCTAATGGCTGTAAATTACAAGCTGATTGGTTTATTGTGTCGAAAACTATTGTAATACAACTCGTTTTTTCACACCCGCTAAAATTAGAATTGTTTACCATCAGGCAAACTGTTCGCGGACTATTATCCGGATAATTATGATAATTTGATGTTCCAGATGTTCCATCTCCATAATCAAATTGATACGAAGTATATCCATCAATATTAAAATAAAGATTAGCTATGAATGTATCTGCATTTTGATAAGTTGAAAATGAAAAATAGTCAATAATATCTGGACAAGTGTCTATCTGGATATTAACCGTTTTGCAAATAAAGGTATCACAAGGCACATTCAAATCGGAAGTATCGACAACATGCATGCAAATTTCTTTTAGTCCCGGAGAATTAAAAGAAATATCATTATTATAATATTGCCATCTTCCCGTGCTGTCAAATATAATTTCATAGCTGTGCCAATTTGAATTGATATTACTTAAATAGGCGTGATTTCCTATAGTCGATATGTCAAAATCGGAATTGCTGAAATTGCAATTTTGTGCATTTCCTGAATAATTAAATGCAACTAAAAACAAGAGTACTAAAGTCGCTTTTGATGCGTTCCATCTAATTTTACTAATTAAGGATATGTTTTTCATAAAACTAATTTTAAATGTACAATTCTTTACGATACAAATTTGAATATTCTTTTGTTTAGAAAATAGTACAAATTTTGATAATTATTCCATGTTTTATTCTTTATTATTTTACTAATTAGTTGTAAATCAAAATACTAAATCATATTTTTATGCAATTTTATTCTAATGAAAAATACTAAGGTTTATACTTGGCTGAAAAATTGTTCTGATTATCACTTAGCCCAATTGCAGATGCTACTCAATACTCCGGAAACGAAGCGAGAATTAGTCAATTTGTATTTGGGTTTTGTCAGGCATTT
This sequence comes from Chitinophagales bacterium, assembly GCA_035339455.1. GTDB lineage: Bacteria > Bacteroidota > Bacteroidia > Chitinophagales > JADIYW01 > JADJSS01. Next base: position 1,292 of record DAOQII010000034.1, on the reverse strand, counting down.
GCATGAAGACTATCCTAAAGAAAAATTATATACGGAAGTTTTCAAAGAAAAGAAATTCAACGGCAACAAATTTCGCAAAGCCTGCCATGAATTGCTGAAATTAGCAGAACAAAAAATTGTATGTCTTTATCTTGATGAGCATCCGAACTTGCAGGATAATTTGCGTTTGCAATTTTACAGCAGTAATGGCTGGACGGAACATTATGCTGATTTATTTGCTGAAATTAAACTTACTGAACAAAAACATTTTGAACGTTTCAGTTTTGCCTATCTTGATTATATGCATGGCATTATTAATCCGCAAAAATCGAATTCACTTAAAATAAAAATCTATTCTGATTCGCTGGATCATTTTTATCTCTTGGAGAAAATGAAATTAATTTGTCATGCTCAGAATGAAAGTCATTTTACAAAATTTTCATATCAGCCTGATTTTACTGCTGTGTTGTTACCAATCATTCAAAATAAAATCCATACGGATGCATTGCTCCATTGCTATTATCTGTCTTATCTGATGTTGCTGCATACAGATAAGGAACATGCATATTTCGAAATCAAACAGCAATTGGCGCAAACGCAAATTCCCCTTGCCGATAAGAAAATAATTTTTCAATACTTAATCAATTTCTGCATCATCCGGATAAATAAAAGTGAACAGCAATTTGAACGCGAATTGTTTGAGGTTTTTAAGTTGTATTATTCAATAATTACAGAAAATGAAATCTCTCCATTCCGGTTCAAAAATGTAATCAACCTGTCGCTGAAACTCAAAGAATACACGTATGCTGAATACTTTAACACCACGTACGGCGAATTGTTGGATATTTCAATCAGAGAATCGACAGTCATTTTTAATCAGGCTAAAATTGCTTTCGAGATGAAACAATATGATACGACTTTAATGTTCTTGCATAAAGCCCGTTTTGATGATTTGACCTTTAATTTAAGTTCCAGAATTCTGATTACTAAAACATTTTACGAACAGAAAGAAATGCAGTTTCTTGAAAATTATCTGGAGAGTTTCAGGATTTATATTTTGCGCAATAAAGCAATGAACTCGGGTAATAAAAAGTTACATCAGGATTTCATAAAACTCATCCGACAATTGATGCGTAAAGAATATGCAGGAAAAAAACAAACAGAAGCTTTTAAACAAAAAATAAACGCCGTTCCCAATCTGCCCGATAAATTCTGGATTTTGGAGAAAGTGGAAGAATTGTAAAGGAGATAGAGCCGAGATGTGGGTAGTGGGTAGTGGGTAGTGAGTATTGGGTATGGGTTTGGACTATAGG
>DAOQII010000033.1:0-14380 GCA_035339455.1 Chitinophagales bacterium | reverse complement strand
GTTACTGCTTTATTATTTGATTCTGTTTTATGTGATGTTTTACACCCCGTAAAAATAAAAACACAGCTTATCCAAAAAAAGTACCGTATCATAATGTGGATTAAGGTAGCATTTTTTTTGAATTGTTTATATTCGCTGTATGAAAATATCGACGTATAGGCTCTTATTCCTCCTTTATTTTTCTTGCTCCGTATCAAGTGTATTTGGTGTAAATGATTCGTTTAAAGTGGCGAAGCTTTCGCCTTATGCCAAAATAAGTTTGCTGACTGTAGGACGAAGCGATGCGGAAGTGTGGCAGAAATTCGGACATACGGCTATACGCATTAAGGATAGTATCAAAGGTTGGGATATTGTGTACAATTACGGCACGTTTAGCTTTGGTAATTCTGAATCCGAATTTATCTGGAATTTTGTGAAAGGCAGGCTCTTGTATTATCTCACGATTGACATGTATCCCGATTTTATTGCTGAATATATCGAAGAAAACAGAAGCGTAAGCGAGCAAATACTCAATCTGGATACTATTCAAAAACAAAAACTATTTGAAGCACTTACCTTTAATGCTCGCGAAGAAAACAAATACTACAAGTATGATTTCTTATTTGATAATTGCTCTACGCGTCCGAGAGATAAGATCTTATCGCTTTTCAATACCGTCCAGTTTCAGAAAGATGCAGATGATGACGTTTCCTATCGAAAACTAATCAGAAAATATGCGAATGATTCCTGGCTGGATTTTGGTATGGATTTACTGATTGGGGCACGTACGGATAAAAAAGCCGAATTTGGGCGTACCTTTTTGCCTGATGAATTAATGCAATCTTTTGATGGTGCAACAGCAGACGGCAAAAAACTAACCCTGTCCAACCGGCTTATTTTAGACACTGTACCCGAACACATGAACAAAAACTGGCTTACTCCATCACTTGTATTCTGGTTTTTATTTTTAGTGTTGTTTCTTTTACAAATCTATTATCAACTTTTATACCGCTATAAAATTATACCGGTAATCTATTTATGCATACTGGGTCTTTTTGGTTGGCTGTTTATCTTTATGTGGTTTTTCACCGACCATAAAACGACTAAATACAATCTGAATATTATATGGGCGATGCCATTACTTTTGCCATTTATTGTTTTTAATCTGAAAAAATCAGTACCTAACGCAATTATCATTTTCACAAAAGCATACCGAGTTTTGCTGATATTCCTAATTTTGCTGTGGTGGCTCAATCCTCAAAAATATAATCTAGCGGTATTGCCACTTATATTGCTTGCAATTTTATCTGCTTCGGTATTATTGCCGATACCTAAGTCCGGCGATTTTTCAAAACGATTATTTCCGTGATTTAAGCAGGAATTGATTTCAATTCTTTTATTAAAGCTTGTGCCGTTTCTCTGCCACTGCGCAAGGCGGCTTCCATACTGCCCACACTAAGGCTATCACCGCAAGCATAAACCGTGTCGTTTATTTTTTTGTAGTAAGTTACCTCATCTAAAATGGGCTTAAAGGGCATGGCGTATTTTATATGATAGGTTTTAAGGTGCGTCCAGTCCATCACCTTAAGACCAAACCATTCTGTCAATTCTTTCATTACGGCTTCCGGCAATTCTTCATCATCCAAGTCATTTGTTTTCACAACACTTACAGCAATAAGATGCTTTCCTTCCGGTGCCATTTTCGGGTGCACGTTTGTCGGCACAAAAATATGATTGACCATACCATTGCTGTTACCATTCAGCACCACAACAGGTTTAGACAGTGGTGGGTTCTCTGAATAAAAATACAAAGTAGAAACATGCGAACACTCCGTAGGCAAGACATCACTTTGCATGAGTAAATTGGTATCTATCGGGTTGGTGGCAATTACTGTAAATTTTGACACTATGCGTGATGTTTTTCCATTACTGCATGTAATACCGTCTTGGTGTATTCTTTTAGCTTTGGTGTTAAACATGACCGTGTCCGGTTTGAGTTTATCCAAAATATGTTTTGCAACTGAACCGATTCCTTCTTTGGGCAATGCCACGTGCTCTTGAAATAAGGATTTGAGATATACCTTTGAAAACCGAGAGGATGACTGCAAATTATAATCGAAAATATTGGCTGCCACCAGCGGACGAAAGAGCGTATCAATTAATTTGGAAGAAAATCCATTTTTTGAAAGATACTCATACGTCGACGATTCATTTTCTTTTACCAAAGTAGAATAAGGCAATGTTTTCAGTTTGACATACAAACCAAAAAGCCTCATCTTGTCTGCTACAGTTGCATTGGGAGCAAACACCGTTGAAATGGTGTCGAAAGTTTTGTAAAGCGGATTGGTAAACAAATGAAATCCATTCTCATAGCGCAGTAAATATCCGGGATAGAGATTTTTTAATCCCAATTTATCAATGCTGATTATTTTCTTTAGTTCAGTAGTAGAATGGTGATAAAAATGAGTTCCTCTGTCTAACAAAAAGCCATTTACATTATCCGTTCTGGCTCTGCCACCGCTACTGGAAGACACCTCCACAACCTTAACTGAATAGCCTTTTTGTTGTAAATAATATGCACAGGCCAAACCTGTAAATCCAGCGCCGATAATTACAACATCCGTGTGTATTGTCTCCATTATACAAAGGATGAAAGTACGCTAATTTGATATTTACCAAAGATTTAGGGAGTTATTAATGCATTAAGACAGTTTTATTATTTTTGAAAGTGATGGCGTGCCAAGATGTTCGTGGCACACCTATGCTCACACAAATGACATTTATTGCTAATATGCCAAAGGTTTGAGCCGAAGTCCGGCCATCTCATCGAAACCAAACATCAGATTCATATTTTGCACGGCTTGCCCCGATGCACCTTTAAGCAGATTATCCAGTACAGCGGTTACCAGCAATTGGTTTCCTTGTTTTTCCAAATACAATAGGCATTTGTTGGTATTCACTACTTGCTTGATATCGATATTTACATCTGAAATAAAGACGAACGGTGCATCGGAATAAAATGCATTATAAATCTTTTTAATTTCGTCTAAAGAACTTTCAATTTCTGTATATGCCGTTATCAAAATTCCACGGGTAAAATTTCCTCGATGTGGAATAAAATTTATAGCCGAACTAAAGCTGGGCTGCAACTGCAAAACACTCTCTCCGATTTCATCCAGATGCTGGTGGGTAAATGCCTTATAAGTTGAAAAATTATTGTTTCGCCAGGTAAAATGAGATGAAGCAGTGAGTTTATTTCCGGCACCCGTACTTCCTGTCGTACCGGAAACATGGATAGCCGACTGCAATAAACCCGCCTTGGCTAATGGCAACAGTGCTGATTGTATAGCGGTGGCAAAACATCCGGGATTGGCAATCTTCTGAGCTGATTTTATCTTGTTTTTATTGATTTCCGGTAATCCATAAACAAAGCCGGAAGCAGTATTTTTTAAGCGGAATTCATTACTTAAATCAATGATTTTTACTTTATCAGAAATGGGATTATTTTTTAAAAACGTCCCCGTTTCGCCATGCGGCAGGCAAGTAAAAACGACATCTACGTCCTGATTAATGGAATCGGTAAATTGTAAAGTAGTATCACCAATTAAATCAGAATGAATAGTGGCGAGGGCTTTCCCATGATGTGTGCGACTGTAGGCAAAATTAATTTCTGCATTTGGATGTTGTACTAACAAACGAATTAATTCACCGCCTGTATAACCGGATGCACCTACTATACCGGCACGGATTTTAGTTTGCATATTTTTGGATGATAGACTCGTAATTTCGCGCGAAATCTTCATACACTTTTCGCACGCCATCCTGCAGGCTGATTTTATGTTTCCAACCCATTGCATGTAATTTGCTTACATCGGTCAGTTTGCGTGGCGTACCATCAGGTTTGGTCGTATCATGAACAATATTTCCATCATACCCAACAATATCTTTTACCAATAAAGCCAAGTCTTTAATCGTAATTTCTTCCCCGCTTCCACAGTTTACAAATTGTTCGCCTTCGTAATTTTCCATTAAGAAAAACAAAGCATCTGCCAAATCATCCGCGTGCAAAAACTCACGATATGGCGAGCCTGTTCCCCACATCACAACCTCCGGCAAATTATTCATTTTAGCTTCATGAAATTTCCGGATTAAAGCCGGTAATACATGCGATTTATTTAAATCATAATTGTCGTTCGGGCCATATAAATTCGTTGGCATTGCAGAAATAAAATTACACCCGTATTGTCGTTTGTAGGATTCGCAAAGTTTAATGCCTGCTATTTTAGCAATGGCATAAGGCTCATTGGTTTCTTCGAGAAAACCACTCAATAAAGAATCTTCATTAAGCGGCTGTGGTGCCAGCTTGGGATAAATACAAGTACTTCCTAAGAACAAAAGTTTCTTTACATTATTTAGATAAGATGCATGTATCACGTTGCATTCTATCATCAAATTCTGGTACAAGAAATCGGCTCTATAAGTATTATTGGCATAAATTCCGCCTACTTTGGCTGCCGCTACAAATACGTAATCGGGTTTATTTTTTTCAAACCAGACATCCACATCAGCTTGATTGGTCAAGTCTAATTCTTTTGATGTAGCAGTGAGAATATGCTTAAATCCTTCAGCCTTTAATTTTCGTACGATGGCAGAACCTACCATACCTCTGTGTCCTGCTACATATATTTTTGAATTGACATCCATGAAATTTATTTATACTGTCTCTGTAAAAACCCAACAAAAAACTATTGTCAATATGCACTGACTAGAAATTACTCATGATAATTAAAGATTTTGTGTCCACCTTCAATGAGGTATTTATCTCGTTCGAATAATTTGATATCTGCTTTCATCATATCTTTCACCAAAGAAGCTAAATCGTGCTTAGGAATCCAGCCTAATTTTGTTTTTGATTTGGTAGGATCTCCAATCAACAAATCCACTTCAGTAGGGCGGAAATAAGCCGGGTCAATGGCGACTACTTCTTTCCCAATTTCTACCTGATAATCCGGATTTGAACAAGAAGCGATATAACCTTTTTCATCAATGCCACTACCTTTAAACTCTACTTCAATGCCCAACTCTTTAAATGCCATTTTCACAAACTCGCGAACTTCTGTCGTTTTGCCTGTGGCAATCACATAATCATCCGGTTCGGGTTGTTGTAAAATCAAATACATAGCCTCAACATAATCTTTAGCATGCCCCCAGTCTCTTTTAGCATTCAAATTACCTAAGTATAATTTATCCTGCAACCCTAAAGCAATTTTAGAAACAGCACGGGTAATTTTTCGGGTAACAAAAGTTTCTCCTCTCAATGGTGATTCGTGATTAAACAAGATGCCGTTGCAGGCATAAATACCATAAGCCTCACGGTAATTTACGGTTATCCAGTACGCATACATTTTAGCAACAGCATAAGGTGAACGCGGGTAAAACGGCGTTTTCTCCGACTGAGGTATTTCCTGCACTTTGCCATACAATTCAGATGTAGACGCCTGATACAATTTGGTTTTATTCACCAAGCCCAATAAACGTATGGCTTCGAGCAAACGCAATGACCCTACAGCATCTACGTTGGCGGTATATTCAGGTGTATCGAAAGATACTTTCACATGCGACATGGCACCCAAATTATAGATTTCATCCGGTTGCACATCTTGAATGATGCGAATTAAATTGGTTGAGTCAGACAAATCGCCGAAATGCAGTTTGAAATGTGCATTTTCGATATGCGGATCTTCGTATAAATGATCAATTCTGTCTGTGTTAAATAAAGAAGTTCGGCGTTTGATACCATGTACTTCATAACCTTTATTCAATAAAAGTTCGGCTAAATAAGCCCCATCTTGTCCGGTAATTCCGGTTATAATTGCTTTCTTCATTTTTTAATAAACTAGATTCACAAAAATACATTATTTTTCGGTTTTTTAACGGATAAAAGTATGATGCGCATAGCAATTTTTCTCTCCGGCGGTGGCAGCAATGCCCGTGCAATTTGTTCATATTTCAAAGACCATAGTGACATTCAAGTTGCACTATTATTGAGTAACAAAGAAAAATCAGGTACTCAACAAATAGCTACAGACTATAACATTCCTTATTTTATTTTTAATAAAGAACAATTTAAAGAGGGTGATGTTTTGCTAAATGCATTAGAAAAAAACAAAATTGATTATATCATTTTAGCCGGTTTTCTTTGGCTCATTCCCGATTATTTGCTAAAGAATTTTCCTGATAAAATTATCAATATACATCCTGCCTTATTGCCTAAATATGGTGGCAAGGGCATGCATGGTATGCATGTACATCAAGCAGTATGGGAAAACAAAGAAACTGAAAGCGGAATTACCATACATCTATGCAATGAACATTACGATGACGGAAAAATATTAGCTCAAAAAACTACCACGATAACAGAAGAAGATACACCTCAGCAAATTGCTCAAAAAGTATTGCACTTAGAACATCAGTACTATGCAAGTACGATAGAAAAATATATTAATCTGGGTTCGGGACAAACTTTTCAATTAAAAAAATAGTTGATTTTTTATCATGAACCTCCTCCTTTTAATTCCTCCTCCTTGTTAAGTTGGAGGAAAATGTGAGAAATCAACTATTTTAACATTTTATTTTTCTAAACCCGAACCCATGATAATAATTCTACTGAATAGAATTAAATATTTCCTTTCAGTATTTCCCGGCTAATTACTAGTTTTTGAATTTCAGAAGTTCCCTCTCCTATCGTACATAATTTGGCATCCCGATAAAATTTTTCTACCGGAAAATCTTTAATATAGCCATATCCGCCTAATACTTGCACGGCATCGTTTGCCACTTTACACGCAATTTCTGAAGCGTAATATTTAGCAAATGCTGACTCTTTGGTCATTTTTTCACCGCGCATCATCATATCAGCCGCTTGAAATGTCAATAATTTTGCTGCTTCTATTTGTGTAGCCATATCAGCTAATTTAAAACCAATGGCCTGAAAATCAGCAATAGGCTTACCGAATTGTTCTCTTTCTTTGGCATATTTTACAGCGGCTTCGTAAGCCCCTACGGCAATACTGATACTCAAGGCTGCGATAGAAATCCGTCCACCATCCAAAATTTTCATAGCTTGTATAAAGCCTTCACCTTCTTTACCCAGCATATTTTCTTCGGGCACACGGCAATTATCAAATATCATTTCAGCCGTTTCAGAGCAGCGCATGCCTAATTTATTTTCTTTTTTGCCCCCGCTAAATCCCGGAGTTCCACGTTCAACAACAAAAGCAGTCATACCATGGCTGTCTAATAATTCGCCGGTACGGACTATTACAACTGCAACATTGCCGCTGATACCATGGGTTATAAAATTTTTCGTACCATTAATTACCCATTCATTACCTTCTTTTTTTGCCACACATTTCATTCTTCCTGCATCAGATCCGGTATTCGGCTCAGTCAATCCCCATGCACCTATCCACTCCCCTGTTGCCAGCTTTGGAATCCATCTTTTTCTTTGCTCTTCGTTAGCGAATTTATAAATATGATTGGTACAAAGCGAATTATGCGCAGCGACAGATAATGTAAGTGCACTGTCCACTTTTCCCAATTCGATTAAAGCCGTGATGTACTCAAAATAACCTAAACCTGCGCCCCCGTATTCTTCAGGAATTAAGATCCCCATCAAACCCAGTTCTCCTAATTTGTGAAGTGTTTCAGCCGGAAAATGCTGTGCTTCATCCCATTCCATAACATGCGGACGGATATTTTTTTCTGCAAAATCTCTTACTGTTTGTGCTATTAATTGTTGTTGCTCTGAAACCTGAAAATTCATACTTAAAATTTATGCAAAGGTAATATTTTGCATGTAGAAAACGAACTACACCACCGCTAATTAAATTTCGATATAAGGTTTCATCTTATCAAAATGTTCGGGATGATCTCTGACAAAATAAAGATTTTTGACATCTTCTATAGTCGTAAATGGTTTTACCTTAGTACGATAGCCAATGATTTGCTTGGCCACTGTTGAAAAAAAGTAAGGATTAGCCGTGAGCTCTTCGTAAGTTGCTGAGTTGATATTAATTTTCTTTGGTACTTTAGGTTTGATAGTGAGATGTGATTTAAAATGCTGGAAAACAGAGTCTTCCACTCCGAATACATCTTTTACCTGGTTAACGGAATAAAAACCTCCTAATTTATCCCGAAAAGTAACGATACGGACTGACAAAACTTTTCCAATACCATATAACTTTTCATACTCTTCAGCTGTAGCACTGTTCACTTCCAGCGTAAATGGCTTATGTTCATTTACTGCAGCAGGTACATTATTTGTTTTTGATTCTGAATAAGTGCTGGTATTATATTTTGGGGAATAAGAAGCAGTATTAGAGCGGTCTTTGGCTTCGGCTATTTGATTCTGTAGTGCAATTATGTTTTCCTTTTCTTGTGCAGACACCGTTGATTCTTTCTCGAAAAGCTGAATGATATAACTTTTAGCAAATATGCCAAAAATTATCATTAACACTAACAGCAAGATGCCATTACGTTCACCACGGGAAAAGGTATATTTTGAATCATCCATTCTAAGGATAAATATAATAAAAAAAAGAGTCCGCTTTTGCGGACTCTTAAAAATTTATACAATTTTAATTGATTATTTGAAAATCAAGTTAAATTCTACACGACGGTTTTGAGCTCTTCCAGCTGCTGTTTTGTTATCAGCAATTGGTTTAGTTTCGCCATAACCTGTTGCAACCATTCTACCTGCAGCAACACCTTTATTGATTAAGTAAGTTCTGGCAGCCTCTGCTCTTGCTTGAGATAATGTCATGTTTTTAGCATCATCACCAACATTGTCGGTATGACCATCTACATTTACATCATAATAAGGGTATTCATTTAAGATAGAAGCTACTTCATCTAAAATTTTGTAAGATACCGGTTTGATAACAGATTTTCCTGTTTCAAACTGAATATTACGAGCAGCGAAAGCTAATTTTTTCTTGATTTCTTCTTTTAACTCAGGACAACCTTGGTTAGAAGCAGGACCCGCAACATCAGGGCATTTATCTTGATCATCCATAACACCGTCACCATCTCTGTCAGGACAACCTTGAGCGATGAAAGAACCCGGTACATCAGGACATTTATCTTTTTCATTCACGATACCGTCATGGTCTCTGTCCGGATCCGGACAACCGCCAAATTGAGCAATACCTTTTACATCTGGACAAGCATCTTTCATATCAGGAATACCGTCGCCGTCTCTGTCAGGGCAACCGTTAAATTCAGCTAAGCCAGGCACTGTAGGGCACTCGTCTTTGCTGTCTTCAATTCCGTCACCATCAGTATCAGGGCAACCATTAAATTGAGCTATACCAGGAACAGTAGGACATGCATCATCTAAGTCAATAATGCCATCACCATCTGTATCAATAGGTTTTTCAACAACAACAGGAACAGTATCAACGGCTACATCTTTACCTTTACCAAGGTCAGCCATTAAGCCTGCACCAAAGAAAATGTGGCTGTCATTATTTTTAATTCCGAAATTATAACCACCATTTACATTCAATGCAACATTGTTAGCTATTTTAAAATTAATTCCAGCACCAACAGGAATACCAAAACCATTGTAGTTTTGTTGGAATTTGTCCTGTGCCCAAGAACCTTGTAAACGAGCAAACAAATATGGAGCGAAAGCTGCATCTTCTTTCATAATGTAGCCATTATTGAATTTGTATGCCAATTCTGCACCATATAACAAATTATATTGATTTATTACGGGTAATGTTGGATCTGTATTTTTAGAAGAAAATGCATGTGATGCAAGTGATAAACCTACGGCAACTGAGCTGTTCGGATTGTACCAACCAGTAATACGTGGACCGAAATTAATCGGTTTTTTAAATAATGACATTTTTTTCAAAGCAGGTGTATAATAATCTGCTATTTCCATCCCAACTCCTATGCTGAAACGGTTGTTACCTACTGCACTGTTCTTATTTCTAGGTGGCTTTTTTGCACCCAAAGCTACGGAGCTCATTAAGATAAGTAGTGCGCTAAATAATACAATACTTTTTTTCATAAAGACTTTGATTTAAATTTATCTACAAAAATAATGTTAATTTTGTTTAATTTACTGGTTAAAGGTAATAAAATGCAAATTTAGATTTTTTTTTTGTTTATCCTACTACTGTTACATTGAAATTTCCCATAATGTTGATAATTTAAGCCATCCATTGCTATTATGGATAATTTAATCTTGTGTTTTAGGTAAAAACCCTTCTTTTAATTTTATTTTAAGTCAGAATGGAGCGATTTTAAAATGTAATTTAATCTTTGTATAAAACTTTCATCACGCCATATCTTAATAAAATACAGACCTTTGTGCCATGGAATTTAGTTTAAAGGATCTTTCAACTGTCACACTGATTTTATTTGCTATCATCGATATCTTAGGTGCTGTACCTGTATTGCTGGATATCAGAGCTAAAGTAGGCGATGTAAATGCAAAATATGCCACATTGGTTTCCGGTTTTATCATGATTTTGTTTTTATTTATCGGCAAAACCCTTTTAAAACTTATTGGTATTGATGTGGCATCATTTTCCTTGGCAGGTTCAATAGTGATTTTTTTAGTAGGATTGGAAATGACCTTAAACCGAGATATTTTTAAAACTGCAACTTCATCTGCAAAAACGAGTTCCGTTGTGCCGGTTGCATTCCCGATGATAGCAGGCGCCGGTACTCTGACTACTTTGTTGTCGCTTCGCTCTGAATATGATATTTATACCATACTTATTGGCATTTTAATTAATCTGGTAGTGATTTATTTAGTCATTCGATTTATACCAAAAATTGAAAAAATGCTGGGCGATACCGGAATTAATATTTTACGCAAGATTTTTGGAGTTATTTTGTTATCCATTGCCATTAAGCTTTTTTCAAAAGGCGTCATCCAGTTATTTCATATTCACTGATGGGCTTACCTTTCTGATCTGTTGATTGAGTTCGTCGCTTTCTATTAAGCCATCACGTACGCGTACGATGCGGTGGGTATAAAGAGCTATATCTTCTTCATGTGTTACAACTACTATCGTATTCCCGTTTCGATGTATCTCTTCAAATAAAGCCATGATTTCATACGAAGTTTTGGTATCTAAATTACCCGTTGGCTCATCTGCCAGTATAATTGAAGGGTGATTGACGAGTGCACGGGCTACAGCTACCCTTTGTCTTTGTCCTCCAGAGAGTTCATTCGGCTTATGTTTCATTCTGTCGCCCAAGCCCACCTGATGTAATACTTCTATGGCACGTTCATCTCTGTCTTTCTTATTCCATCCGGCATAAATAAGTGGTAATGCTACGTTTTCCAAGGTTGACAGTCGTGGTATTAAATTAAAAGTTTGGAAGATAAAACCGATTTGTTTGTTGCGTACTTCTGCCAGTTCATTATCAGATGCTTTACTCACATCTTTGCCATCTAAAAAATACGCACCGGAACTGGGCGTATCCAAACAGCCCAAAATATTCATCAGTGTAGATTTACCAGATCCTGAAGGGCCCATCAAGGCTACATATTCATTTTTCCCGACAGTTAAATCTATTCCTTTCAGAGCTTGGATTATCTCATCTCCCAAAACAAATTTTCTCGTAATTTGATTTAATGCTATTACAGGCGCTTGCATGTGCTTACTCGTATTTTGTTCCTTTTACAAACTTAGGTACTTTGATATAGTCCTCATTTTTCAGAGGGGCATTTTGCAATGCTTCTGATTTGCTGATTGGATAATGCACTTCGTCGGTACGCATTACATTCACCTCTTCATTGATATAAACCAATGGTGCTATATTATCTGTATTCAGTTCATTCAGTTGTTCCATAAAACTTAAAATATTAGATAAATCTGCTTTTATCTCTGCTTTGCTTTCAGCAGTAGTAAAATCCAGTTTCGCCAATTTTGACAATTTATCAATCAGTTCGTCATTTACGTTCATATCAGTATCATTAAAGTAAATTTCATTACAAAAGTAAGGATTAAAAGATTTTTGTTTGAAAAAAAATACCGGACATAAAGTCCGGCATTTCATTTATTTATTAAATCAATCTTTCTTCAAAACTTTTTTGATAATCGGTTTGATATTATCATTTTTCAGGTTGAAATAATAAATACCATTAGCCCAAGTCTTCATATCCACAACAATTGAATTAGTTCCTGCTTTAAGTTCCACATCTTGCTGCAACATAATCTGACCTAAATCGTTATAAACAATCATCTGCAAATTATCTTTTTCTTTAGCTTGTACCTCTATGGTAGCCGATTCTTTTACCGGATTAGGATAAATACCCGTAACTTCTAATGCATCAATCGTTAATTTAGCATTTACCACATTACTGTGCTGCTCTCTGCTATCCATATCTACCTCTATGATTTTGTAATAATAGGTAATGCCCTTTTGTACCCTATAATCATCGTAAAAATAATTTCGCTGTTGAGTAGCATTTCCTGAAGCCGGAACTGTACCCACTTTTGCAAAATTAATTCCATCTTCACTGCGCCAAATATCAAATCTGTCTGAATTATATTCAGAAGCAGTAGCCCAAGAAACTTTGATATATTCATTATTTACCGGCTCAGCCTTTGCATAAATAAATTCTATAGGCAATACCGTTGCACAGGTACCTAATTTAGTGCTCTGCACTTCACATCCTATTACTCCTGTAGAAACATTTTTCACATGAGCAAAAATGTATAAATCCTGGAAGTTACCCGTTGTTGATGTTGTCCAGGATGTTGTGCCGTTATAAGAATATTCAGCAACATAAGTAGCATTGCAACCTGTACATGTAGCATTTACAGAAACCGTTGGTGGTGAAGTTGCACAATTTACAGTTGGTGCTAATGTAATATTAGGAAAGACATCTAACGGTCCGCAAATTTGTTTAACGCAACCATACTGATCAGTATATTGATACTGGACTGAATACGATGAGCCTGCATTCACTCCAGCGGCATTCGTGTTCACCGTACCTGTTCCATCTTGGTTCATTGTAATTGCTCCTGCTACTGCAGTTCCTGTGCAAGTTCTGTTATTTTCAAGCGAAACAGACACACCTGTTGAAAATGTACCGTTTGGTGTACCCAAAGGAATATCCAATTGCCCAAAGACAGAAGCAGTTGGCCCCACGCAATATATTGGCGTGCAGAATGCATAATTTTGGCTGAAAAGTGTATCAACTGTTCCATCAGCATGAACTTCCACCACTCTTATAAAATTGAGTGTATTTAATCCACCGTTATTGGTACTTCCTCCGCCAGAACCGAAACCATCGTCAAATCCATCGTATAGTACAAAACGATAAGGACCATTATTTGGGTTTATTGTTGCAGGTGTAGTGTAAGTGGCTGCACCAACTGTAGTACCGTACCCACCACCACTGGCTACCACTTGATTATTGCCGTCATAAATAAACCAAGAAACGTCTTGCGGATAGGAGTCAAAATCTAATAATACGCGATACTGAGAAAATAATGGAATTGGATTTGTTGTTGAAAATGCAACAGTAGCACCATCGCATACATTCGTATCAATTTGTAAAGCACCTAAATTAGGTTGATTATAGGTTCCTCCTATTTCTGATTCACAACCGTTATTATCTACAAAACGAACATTCCAAGCTTGACCGTCTAGTACTGTAAATGAATTTGACAACTCGGACTCACCTACCGGACGAGTAGGAAATACAATACCACTTGCGGCACCAGAACCAACTACTCTAAATGTATCTGCTGCTGTTGGACTTGGTAATCCAGGCATACCTCCAGTTGGTGAAGTCACTCTAATTGTTACACCATTACTTCCGTCTCCGGGAGCAGCGCAAGTTGTAATAATAGTAGGCGTAGTTACGCGTTCTAATAATGTAATTTTAACCGGTGTACCATAATCGTAGCAAGAATCAGAAGTTAAGGTAGTTCCATTATAATTTATAAATGTTACTGGAGTTAACCAAAACACTTGACTTCCATACTTAAAAGGATCGTTATTAATTATATGCAGGTCGCCATGGTTGACACCAGGAATTGGTGAAGCAGAAACCGTCATAGTTTTTTTTATTTCTATATTCCAGCCAAATAATGTACAAGGATCCAGCGCCCATGAATCATCTGTAAATCTCAATGTCCAGTTACCATTAATTCCTTCTCCGTTTAGTCCTGTCCAATTTCCTTGTGCTATATAATTTCCAGCCATCTCCCCTCCTGAACCCGGGCAAACTGCAGAGGTTACGTTAGTACCTGCTTTGTTTGAAAAACAAATATTAAGATGAAAAAAATAACCGCCACATCTGTCTAAAATTAAATCATAAACAGTTCCATCCGGAGCTACTAATTGAATATCCATATCA
>DAOQII010000032.1:0-14467 GCA_035339455.1 Chitinophagales bacterium | reverse complement strand
ATCCTCTTTTATTTCGGAAATCTCCAGCTTTTACCACAAAAAATTTAGCTTTGCCACTTTTTTAAAGTAAGATTTGGTTAGTTAGTTAGTTAGTTGGAGTCGGGAGTAGTTAACCCGACTCTTTTTTTATGTATACTCATTTCAATATCCTGAATTTGGGTTAGACAGGTAAGGTAAAAAATAGTTGATTTCTTCTTTTTCCACTTAACAAGGAGGAAGAATAAAATAGGAAGAGGATCTTAATAAAAAATCTACTATTTTATAAATTGTAACGCTTTTCCCGGAATGGCTGAATTCAATAAATAAATAACCATTTATATTAAAGCATTTCATCAGAACTCAGGTTGCTGAGAAAAATGTTTACTTAATTATATTGTAAATAGCGTTACTAAAATCACTTTTCGTATTTTTGCTACATGTATAAGCAGGCGTTTCACTTATCACCTCTTCAGGATAAAAAAATTGTTGTAACAGGTGGTGCGGGATTTATAGGTTCAAATATTGTCGAATATTTATTAACGCACGGTGCAAAGGTGCGAGTGCTGGATAATCTGGCAACTGGAAACCTGAAGAATCTGGAAGAATTCAGAACAAATCCCAATTTTGAATTTTTAGAAGGTGATATCCGCAATTTTGCCGACTGTGAAAAGGCTTGCGATAGGATGGATATGGTTTGTCATCAGGCCGCCATTGGCTCGGTGCCTCGCTCCATAAAAGACCCCGTAACTTCTAATGAAGTGAATGTAAATGGGTTTGTCAACATGCTGACTGCCGCGAAAAATGCAGGGACAAAAAGGTTCGTGTATGCTTCTTCATCATCCGTTTATGGAGATGAGCCCAATTTACCAAAGCGTGAAGAACGTGTTGGAAACCCGCTGTCTCCGTACGCTGTAACTAAGTTTACTAATGAAGTTTATGCTTCTGTTTTTTCGAGATGTTATAACATGGAAATTATTGGTTTGCGCTATTTCAATGTATTTGGACCTAAACAAGACCCTGATGGGGAATATGCTGCCGTGATGCCCTTGTTTATTAAATCGTTGCTGAACGATGAAGCCCCGTATATCAATGGCGACGGTGAGCAAACCCGGGATTTTACATTTGTACACAATGCAGTGCAAGCTAATATAAAAGCACTTACAGTTGAAAATCAAGATGCGTATAATCAGGCATACAACGTGGCATTTGGCGAGCGATTTACCATCAACCAGATGTATGATGCCATTCGGCACTATTTGAAAAGTGATATACCTGCCATACACCGTGAGCCGCGTGCAGGCGATATCCGCGATTCGCTCGCCGATATTTCAAATGCAAAAACTAAACTGGGCTATATGCCCCAGTATTCATTTGAGCAAGGATTGCCCTTGACGATAGAATATTTTAAGACCATTTTGTAAACAGTAAGTTGTTACAAATTGGTTAAGCAGAATTTGCGTCGTATATAATATATATTTTCGATACTTTAGTCAAATACCTCATATTTTATGCAATTTTCCTGACCATCTTAAAAAATGTGAAAAACATCCGGCAATTCATTAATAAAACCTTATAATCCCCCTTATATTTCGATATTCAACGTTAATATTATATCTTCGTACACCAAAATTTTAACCTCTTTTGAAAAAGAGACAGCAAATAGTTTATCTTATTTTAGCCATTATGCTAAACTTGCCCCTGCTTGCACAAGAAAATGAAGTGGGAGCATGGGGTGGAACTGCTGTATACCTCGGCGATTTAAATCCAACTTATTCTTTCAAGAATGCACGTTGGGCTACAGGAGTTTTCTATCGTTATAATTTTGGTAAAGGCAGAATGTCAGTAAAAGCCGGAGGTAATTATGCCTTTCTCTCTGCTGACGACAGCCGGATAAAAGGCTATCCGTACTTGCAGGCTCGCAATCTTGATTTTAACTCTCAAATTGCAGAACTGGCAATCACCTACGAAATCAATTTCTTCAAGTACTCTACTTACGACTATAAAGACGGCACCTCCAAACGATGGACTCCTTATTTGTTTACCGGAGTGAGTATGTTTTATTTCAATCCCATCACCCGCTATGACGGTAAGCGTATTCAGTTGGAATCTGTCGGTACTGAAGGGCAAAAGTCTGCCAATATTCAGACCAAAAACAGAGGATATAATTACTATGCATTTGCCATGCCTTATGGCGGAGGTTTTAAAATTGCGCTCACACAGCATTTAGCACTCAATGTTGAAATCAGCGGCAGACTTACCTTTAACGATTATCTGGATGATGTCAGCAAGTTTTATGCAGAACCAACTGATGTCAATTATTTTATCAATGGCGAAAATGTCGGACCGGATATAGCTGACAAATCAGCCGGAAAAATTGGTGTTTTTGGCAAGCAGCGAGGCACCAGCAACGACAGAGACAGATTTTTATTTATCGGTGCAGGGCTTACCTACACGTTTATCACTTTTAAATGTCCCAAAGTATTTTAAATGCAGACGAATCCGGAATCATATAAAAATAAGCTTGATTGTCTGGCATTGCCTAAACATATAGCCATCATCATGGACGGCAACGGCAGGTGGGCGAAATCTCAGGGCAAACACCGCATCTTCGGGCACAAAAACGGAGTAAAAGCCGTACGTGAAGTAACTGAAGGATGTGCAGAAATAGGAGTGAATTATCTGACTTTATATGCATTTTCCACCGAAAATTGGAGTCGTCCGCAAAAGGAAGTTTCAGCACTGATGGAATTATTGAGTTTGACTATCAGCAAAGAAATAAAAACACTGCAAAAAAACAATATCAGATTAAATGCAATCGGGAATATCAACACCTTACCCGAATCCAACCGTAAGGCATTGATGAAAGCCATCTCCGAAACTCAAAATAATACACGCATGACGCTGACACTAGCTTTGAGTTATGGTTCCAGAGATGAGATTATACAGGCTGTTCAGAAAATTGCACAAACATATAAAAGTGGTTTTGTTAATTTGAACGAAATTGATGAAAACTTCCTTGCTGCAAATTTATTTACTGCCGGTATGCCCGACCCTGAGCTGATGATTCGCACCAGCGGAGAATGCAGAGTAAGTAATTTTTTGCTGTGGCAAATGGCCTATACGGAGTTTTATTTTACCGAAAAATTCTGGCCTGATTTTAACAGAGAAGATTTATTTCATGCTATATATGATTTCCAAAACCGAGAAAGAAGATTTGGTATGACGACTGAACAACTTGAAGAAAAATAAGATTAATTATGAACATGAAGCAGCAATTATATATATGGATTCTTTGTTTTGGGCTGATGGGCAAAACCGGAATGATAAAAGCACAAGATACTGCATCTGCTGAAGCATTATTGCTGGCACAAGATAGCCTGCCGACTTCTATTGCTGCTGCGAATGAGCCAAAAACCTATACACTCGCTGCATTGGATATCAGCGGCACCAACTTTTTAGATAAAAACATCATCCGTTCATTGAGCGGACTGAAACCCGGTGATGCGATAACTGTACCTGGAGATGAAGTAACCAAACTGATTAAAAACTTATGGCGTCAGGGATTATTCGGCAATGTAAAAGTTTACGCTTCCAATATCGTAGGAGATAGCATTTACCTGCGGGTGGATGTGGTAGAAAGACCAAGGCTGAACAGTATAACGGTAAATGGCTTGAAAAAAAGTGATAAAGAAGATGTGCTGAAAAGATTAGATTATTACAAAGGAAAACCGCTTACGGATGCCTTGAAATTGAATGTAAAAAATACAGTATTAGATAAATTTGAGGAAAAATCTTATTTGAATGCACAAGTGAATGTTGTAGAAAATGCAGAAAAAGGGTTAATTAATGCCGCAGCCTTAACCGTAAATGTGACGAAAGGCAATAAAGTAAAAATAAATAATATTGAATTCAACGGTGTAGAAAGCGCAAGTTTAGCTAAGTTGCGAAAGGCAATGAAAGGTACGAAAGAACGCACTAAAGTACAACTGTTTTTGCATGATAAAAGCCGTTCAAAAAAACAAAAAGCAGTAGATGCATTGTATACCTTGGGCAACCTCAATCATAAATCTTTTATCGATTTTTTCGCAGAGCGATTCCGTATCAATTTCAAAGGTTCGAAATTTAATGAAGAAAAGTACGAAGAAGACAAATCAAATTTAATTAATTATTACAATAGCCTGGGTTTCAGAGATGCACGTATCATTTCAGATACCGTGATTAAAAATGATGATGGCAATGTGAGTGTTAAATTAAATATTGATGAAGGCAACCGTTATTATTTCAGAAATATTGAATACAAAGGAAACTCCAAATACACCAATGAACAACTGAGTAAGGTAATGAATATTAAAAAAGGAGATATTTATAATGCTGAGTTGTTGCAAAAAAGATTGAACATGGATCCTGATGGTGGTGACATCAGTTCATTATATTATGACGACGGTTATTTGTTTTTTAATGTAAATGCCATTGAAACTTCTGCAGAAAATGATTCAATTGATTTGGAAGTACGCATTAGCGAAGGGCCACAAGCCACAATAAAAAATGTAATCATTGAAGGAAATGATAAAACAAATGACAATGTCATTCGCCGTGAATTACATACTTTTCCGGGTGATAAGTTTTCTCGTTCTGACTTAATTCGATCTCAACGCGAAATAGCCAATTTGGGTTATTTTGACCCACAGGAAACTAAAGTGGAACCTATTCCTAATCCGATAGATGGTACAGTTGACATCAAATACACCGTAAAAGAAAAATCTGCCGATCAGGTAGAATTATCAGCAGGCTGGGGAGGAAAACAAGGAGGTCTGATTGGTACACTCGGTTTGAAATTCAATAATTTTTCGCTTAAAAACATTATTCACAAAGATGCATGGAAGCCATTGCCAACAGGCGATGGGCAGCAATTGACTTTGCGGATTGAAAGTAACGGCAAGCGCTATCAAAATTATAATTTCTCATTTACTGAGCCTTGGTTAGGTGGCAAAAAACCTAATGCATTTACAGTTGCAGCCTTCCGTTCCCGTATTCAGAATTTAGATGAAAACAAAAAGGTAACAGGAAAACAAATTACCACAGGTATGTCGGTGTCATTGGGTACAAGATTGAAAAAACCCGATGACTATTTCATCTTCCAGGCTTCCGGGAATTACTACAGTTATATTCTCCAAAACTATTTAGGATATTATATCAATAATGTGAGTATTGACAGTGGGAAATTCAATAACCTGAATTTTAAATTATCCTTACAACGCAACTCTATCAACCAACCTGTTTTCCCGACAGGTGGGGCAAAAGTGGAAATGTCTTTCCAGTTTACACCACCGTATTCTCTGTTTAGAAAAGACAATAATTTCGACGGAAAAACACTTTCAGAAAAATACAAACTGATTGAGTATTATAAATTTAAGTTCAACGTTGACTGGTATCAGCAGTTAGGTAAATCTAAGCTGGTGTTGCGTACGGTGGCAAAATTCGGATTTTTGGGAGCTTATAATAAAAAAATCGGTATAACTCCTTTCGAGCGATTTGAAGTGGGCGGAAATGGTATACCATCCACCGTATCTTTATTTGGCACTGATATCGTAGCGCATCGTGGGTATGAAGGTCCTTACTCATCTACCGGCGGTGACCCGATTTATAACAAGTTCTTATTAGAGTTGCGCTATCCGTTTTCATTAAGTCCAACAGCCACCATTTTCGGTCTGGCATTTTTTGAAGCAGCGAATACCTATCACAGTATAAAAGAATACAATCCATTCAAACTCAAGAAAAGCGTTGGTATCGGTGTGCGTGCAGTGTTGCCGATGTTTGGTTTAATTGGTATTGACTATGGCATACGTTTTGATAGTGGTAATGGAAGCCCGATAAAAAATGCTTCCGGATTTTTTGACTACATCGGTAAAAACGGAAATATATCCTTTATCTTAGGCTTCGAACCGGAATAAAATATATAAAATGAAAAAACAACTTTTATCCATTCTTGTACTTTGTTGCTTCGCATTGCTGACGACAAATTCTTTTGCTCAACGTTTCGCTTATGTCGATACCAAGTATATTTTGGAAAAACTGCCCGATTACAAATCAGCTCAAATAAAGTTGGATGATCAGGCTAAAGCATGGCAGGCTGAAATTGACCAAAAAAACGAAGCCCTGAAAAAAATGTATACCAAATATCAGGCAGAAGAGTTTTTATTGTCTGAAGACATGAAAAAACAACGTGAAGAAGATATAATAAAAGCTGAAAATGAATTAAAAGATTTGCAAAAATCAAGATTCGGCGTAAACGGGGATTTGTTTAAAAAACGTCAGGAATTAATTCAACCGATACAAGACAAAGTATTTGATGCTATTCAAAAGCTGGCAGAAAACAGACAATATGATTTTGTTTTCGATAAAGCATCAGGCGGAAGTGCTATCTTATATTCTAATCCCAAATTAGACTTGAGCGAAGAAATATTAAAACGTTTAGGCGTAAATTAATCAACCATAATAAAAACAAAAAAAATTAAAATTTTACAAATGAAGAAATTAACTACCGTAGTATTGATTATGATTGCAGCTATTGCAACATCCTTTGCACAAAAAGTAAACAAATTTGGTTATCTCAATTCTTATGAATTGCTTTCCTTGATGCCTGAAAAAGCTAAAGCTGATACTGTTATTGATAAATATGCTAAAGATTTAGACAATTTGGCTAATCAGATGGCTGTTGAGTATCAGACAAAAGCTACGAATTTTCAACAAAAATATGACAAGAAATTAATGTCAGAAGCTGAAGCAGAATTGGCAGCAAAAGAATTGCAAGATTTGGAACAACGCATCAACGAATTCCAACAAGCATCTCAACAAAAAGTACAAAAGAAACAAGATGATTTGTATTCTCCAATTATGCAAAAAGTGAACGATGCTATCAAAGCAGTAGCTAAAGCAAACGGTTATACATATATCTTCGACTCTAGCGCAGGTTCATTATTATATGCTGATGAAAGCGATGATGTATTGCCTTTGTTGAAATCTTATTTGAAACTGCCTGAACCCAAACCGGCTCCTCAAGCTCCAAAAACAGGAACTACACCTAAATAAGCACTAAAATATCTTGATAAATTAAAGACCGGCTAATTCCGGTCTTTTTTTATGTCCTAAATTCTCAAAAGTTTTAATCGCATCTCGTATCTTCGCTTTATGCCGGATGCACATCAGTCTATAGGTTTATTTGATTCGGGAATTGGTGGCTTAACTGTTGCCAATGCCATTCTGGACGAGTTGCCCAATGAAAACTTAATTTATTTTGGCGATACTGCTCATTTGCCTTATGGCGATAAAAGTGCGGATACTATCCGCTATTTTGCCAAAACTATTGGCTCATTCTTATTGGGTAAAGATTGCAAAATAATTATTATCGCTTGCAATACAGCATCTGCAGTTGCTTATGAAATGCTGCAAAATATGGCAGGCGAAAAGGCCTACGTATTTAGTGTGATAGAACCCGTAGTGGATTATATATTAAAAAACAAATATCGCAAAGTAGGTGTGATAGGCACCTTGGGCACGGTTAATTCAAAAGTATATCAGCATAAAATTGAGCAAAGAGATGCCTCTATTCAGGTATCGCAATTGGCCACACCTTTGCTGGCTCCTATGATAGAATCGGGATTTGCTCATGGCGAAATATCTCATCTGGTTATTGAAGAATATCTCAATAAACCCGAACTAGCTGATATCGAATGTCTGGTACTTGCTTGTACACATTACCCGCTGATCAAAAAAGAGATAGTAGCCTATTATGCAAAACACAATAGGAAAGTAGATGTGTTGGCTACCAATCAAATTGTAGCCAAGCATATCAAGCATTTTCTTATCGAAAACGGGTTGGTTAATTTTGAACCAAAGGCGCATCACGAGTTTTACGTGTCAGACTTTACCGAGAGTTTTGAAAAAACGACACAGTATTTTTATAAAGAAAAAATCCATCTTATCCATTTGCCACTATTCAAATAGGTCAACAACTTTTTTCTTATTTAATAAACAGCTTAATCAATTAAGTTTTATTTTTATATCGTATGGCGAAAGTAAAACGCAAGATAGATATTTGTATTATCTCTGATATTCATCTGGGTACTCATGCATGCCATGCACTTGAACTCAACCGTTATCTGAATAGTATCGATCCGGGCGTATTAATTATTAATGGCGATTGGCTCGACATCTGGAATTTCTCTGCTAACTATTTCCCCAAAGAACATATAGAAAATATTTTTCTTGTTTTAGAATACGCTCAAAAGGGTACACCGGTGTACTACCTCACCGGAAATCACGACGACCATATGCGTAATTTTTCAGGATTTAATTTCGATATTCTGCAACTTCGTGATGAGCTTTTCCTCGAAATTGACGGTAAAAAACATTGGATTTTTCACGGCGATAAATATGATTTGTCAGTAGGAGGGAGTGCGCGCTGGCTGGCAAAATTAGGCGGCAGATATTATGATAAAATTTTCCAACTTAACAGATGGGTAAATAATATTCGCATGCGTTACGGCAGAAGTCAGATTTTTATTTCCAAGTATATCAAAGACAAAGTTAAGTCTATTGTTAAAAAAAATGTACAGGATTTTGAAGATGTAGCCATAGAAATAGGTATTGAAAACGGATTCGATTACATCGTCTGCGGACATATTCATAAACCGCAAATTCGCGAAGTACAAACAGAGGCCGGTAAGGCAGTTTACCTCAATAGTGGCGACTGGATAGAAAATCTCACGGCTCTGGAATTTTCGCATGGTAAATGGGATTTATTTTATTATCAGCACGATTTACAATATAAAGACATCGACAGGAGCTGAGTTTTCCACATTTCCACACTGTTCGTTTTTTGTTAAAAGACATTAAAGGTATTGTCAATATGATTGTTTTTGTATAAATTTAGTAGGAAAACTATGATTACTGAATTTAAAACACTTGAAATGAAACGACAATTGCCTATGACTGAAAATTTACAAACGTTAAAGTACTTTCTTGTCTTGTTCTTAATTCTCCTTTTAGGAATTTTGACAAAACACATTTAGTATAAGGTATCTGTACTTTCTTGTTTTTCTGCGGAACTTTTTTCGTTCCAGAATTGTATTGAGTTCTGTATGTACTTGTTTATCTTTGTAGCTTAATTACGCATTATGGATTTTACAATTTTTTCCCAGCCGGGAACTTGGTTGAGTTTGCTAACCCTTACTTTTTTGGAAATTGTATTGGGAGTAGACAATATCATCTTTATTTCTATTGTTACCCAAAAGCTACCCGATGCAGACCGCAAGCGCGGACAAAATTTAGGGTTGTTTATTGCCATGATCCTGCGTATCATCTTATTGTTCTTCTTAGGATGGATTTTAGGGCTGGATAAAAATATCTTACCTCCAAACGCATGGAATCTTGAATTGAGCTGGAAAGGTGTAATTCTCATTGTGGGGGGAATCTTCTTAATCTATAAATCAACCACAGAAATACACCACAAGATAACAGGAGACGATGACGAATTTAATGTAACAAACAGCGAAAAGAAATCGTCTTTTGTTTCGGTACTTATTCAGATTGCCTTGCTGAATTTAGTATTTTCTATAGATTCTATCCTGACGGCTGTAGGTATTGTCAAAGAAATTCCTGTCATGATTATTGCTGTTGTTATTTCTATGCTTGTAATGATGTTGTTTACACAACCCGTAAGCAAAATAGTGACCAAATATCCGAGTTTACAAATTCTAGCACTTTCTTTCCTAATTATGATTGGTGTAACACTGATTATGGAAGGCTTCCATTATGAAGTGCAAAAAGGCATTATATACACCTCCGTAGCCTTCTCATTTGCTGTTGAATTATTAAACATCCGTTACCGCAAAAAAAATAAGGCTTAATAACATTTTACCCTCAATATATTGCGTATTTTTATTTCGTATGATGAAAATGAAGAAATACGGCATACTCTTTTCGCTGTTTTTAAGCATGGGTCTGTCAGGAAATGCTCAAATGTATCAGCAAAAAATGGGTACATTCCTCAACTTGCTGGATAATTATTATGTAGAAGATGTAAATGTTGATTCACTAGTGGAAATCGGCATCAGGGAGATACTGAAAAGCCTTGATCCGCACTCTGTGTACATGGATGCCACCGAAACAAAAAAAGCAAACGAACCATTAGAAGGTAATTTTGAAGGTGTAGGCGTGCAGTTCCAGATATATCAGGATACTATACAAATTGTGCATGTTATTGAAGGTGGACCATCTAAAAAAGTAGGCATACAAGACGGAGATAAAATCATCTTTGTTGACACCGCAAATGTAGCCGGTGTGGGTATTACGAATGATGGCGTATTTAAAAAACTCAGAGGCAAGAAAGGCACGCATGTAACTGTGAAAATAAAACGATATGGCGAAAATGATTTGCTGGATTTTGAAATCATCCGGGATAAAATTCCAATTTATGCCATAGAAGCCAAGTATATGGCATCACCAGATATCGGTTATGTTAAGCTATCGCGATTTTCGGCAACAGCTACTGAAGAAACACAGCAAGCTATTGATTCACTTAAAAAAGCAGGGGCTAAAAAAATAATACTGGATCTTACCGACAACGGAGGGGGTTATCTCAATCAGGCACATGCTTTATCCGATTTATTTTTGGAGAATGGAAAATTAGTGGTGTACTCTTCCGGTCGCTCACAACCCCGTATTGATTTGAATGCTACAGAAGCAGGGGATTTTGAAAAAGGGGATTTAGTTATCATGGTTAATCAAAATACGGCATCAGCTTCAGAGATTGTTAGTGGTGCCGTGCAGGACTGGGACAGAGGCTTGATTGTGGGTAGAAGAACGTATGGGAAAGGCCTTGTTCAAAAGGGTTATACACTTCCAGATATGAGCATGGTAAGGCTTACCATGGCACATTATTATACGCCCAGCGGAAGAAATATTCAAAAATCTTATGCCAAAGGGATAGAAAAGTATCATGAAGATATTGAAGACCGCTATGAAAGCGGGGAACTTTTTGACGAGAAAAAACTAAAACTGACAGATTCTACGCAATATTTTACCGCAGATAAAAGGGTAGTATACGGCGGCGGCGGTATTACTCCTGATATTTTTGTACCCATGGATACCCTATGGAATTCCAAATATTATCAAAAATTGGTTCGTACTGGTTCGTTTAATCAATTTACACTTGTCTATATCAATGATAACAGAGTTGCAATGCAAAAAAAATATCCGACGGCAGATGCTTATATCAAAAATTTCTCGATAGACGATTCACTGCTTCAAAAGTTTTATGCATTTGCGAAAGATAAAAAAGCTGAACCCGATTCTGCTGAAGTGTGGTCACAAAGTATACCGACCATAAAAAGCCAGTTAAAAGGATTAATCGGGCAGGATTTATTCAACAGCTCCGTATACTGGCAAGTAACAAATCTTCAAAATCCCATTTACGTTCGTGCCTTAAATGCATTTACTGACGGTTCTTTTCAGAAATATAAGATTACAGAAGAAAAAGCAGATAAAAGAAACTCCTCAAAAAAAACTGGAATACTAAGTCGAAAAAGAAAGGACAAAAAGAAAGCAAAGTAAGCGGGCTTTTTTGCTTGATAAAAAATTGGCAAATAATTTGTACAATAAGAATATTGACATGTATTAACAGTTAATACATATTGAGATGTGTATTTTTGTGTGAATTTTTTAAACCGGATAAATTGAATTTTAGGCATTTCCTTGTTTTTATCACATTACTGCTTGCTTTCCATATTGGTTACAGTCAGATAGAATTGCGTGGTGTAGTCATTGATGCAAAAACGAAAGAACCGCTTGCTTATGTCAATTATGCCATTGAAAACAATCAAGGCGGCACAACAGATGATTCCGGCCGGTTTTTTATGTTGGTGAATTCAAAGACTGATTCCGTAGTTTTTTCTTATCTAGGCTATAAAGATGAAATCTTAAAAAAGCGGTTTTTCAAGAAAGATTCCATCATAGTCAAAATGCACTTGGACAGTTATATGCTGGAAGAATTTACGGTGAAAGCTAAAAAGGGAAAAATCCCTAAAGACACGGCTGCTATTCGTATTTTCAGAAATGTGGTGAAAAACAAAACGCTAAACAAACCAAAATCATACGAATCTTATCAATACGAAGAATATACCAAAACACTGGCTTCTTTGTATAATATCAACCCTAAACTAGCCAAACGCAAAATTTTGAAACCCGTCAGGTTTGTCGTATCTAATTTCGATTCTACTTCGACAGGAACAAAATATCTGCCACTAATATTGAAAGAAACCATTAAACAGTTTTACGTCAATAAAGATCCGAAAAGGAATAAAGAAGTTGTCGTCGCCAGCAAAGTATCGGGTATAGAACAGTTACGGTTTTCCGAATTGCTCGATGTGGCCATTGACGATGTGGAAGCCTACGACAACCAGACCATACTCAATGGCAAAACATTTTTGATGCCATTTGCCGATGGCGGTTTGACGCTGTATAATTATTACGTTATAGATTCGGCAAAAGGAGCAGACAGTTTTATGGTTTATAATTTGGCTTTTGTTCCAAAAAACAAAGGTGATATGCTCTTTAATGGAAGTGCTAAAATTCATGGTCAGGATTATGCTTTGATGCAACTGAATCTGGGTATAGATAAACGCTCCGAGATTAACTGGATCAATGATTTTTATCTCAACCAGACTTTCACCCAAACTCCGGATGGATGGTTCAAAGAATCGGAAGACCGTGCTACCTCCATTGCTTTTACAAAAAGAAAAAAAGCCAAAAGTGTGCGCATTGCCCGAAGTATGCACCGCAAAGATATTGTTACCAATATGGCTATTGCCGATACTATTCTCAAACAACCTGATTATCTGGAGTTGAAAGATTATCGCAGACGAAAAGATACTTTTTGGGTAAACCACAGACACGACACCTTGCGCAAGAGTGAACAAAATGTGTACATTTTGATTGACTCTTTCAAGAATACACGCTTTTATAAAGCAATGTCACAACTGGGCGGTTTGTTTGCGAGTGGCTACTATCGTACTAAGGTAATTGATATAGGCAGCCTCTATCAAATGGTGAGCTGGAATGATCTGGAAGGTGTTCGCTTGCGCTTAGTATTGAAAAACAACTGGCGAATAGGCAAATGGGTAAACTGGAAGGTATATGGTGCGTATGGCATCAACGACAAGAAATTTAAATACGGTGCTGAGCTCGGTGTAAATTTGCCGGATAAGAAATTCAAGCAGCCACATGGTGTATCCTTTGCTTATTACGACGACTACCAGCGATTTACTTTGGAAGGTACCGGTCTGGATTATGACTATATCTATAATTCCTTTTTGCGAAGAAAATCAATTGCCGATTTAATTTATCTGAAAGATTTCAGGGCTTCCTACAACAGACAGTGGCTCAAAAATTTCTCTACGTCAATCAATTTTAATTACAAAACGTATGAAACCATTCCGGGCAAAATAGAATTCGTAAAAACACAGCCCGATGGCATCACCAAAGACACAACCCGAAGCTTTCAGATATTTACGCCAAGTGTCAATATATTTTACGCACCGGGAGCTAAATTCTTTAAAACCTCAAAGCAGACAAAATTTCTGAAAGGAAATCTGCCGAGATTCAATTTTGGTTATTCGTTCAGTATCCGCAATTTCCTGGGGTCAGATTTCAACTATCACAAGCTGACTCTAAAAGTAGAAGAACGATTGCCTTCGCCGATAGGGCATACGAATATCACACTTACCGGCATGAAACTGTTTGGCAATGCTCCTTATCCCTTGTTGACCATACATCCCGGCAATCAATCGTTTATTTACGATGAACAGCGATTTTCCAACATGCGAGAAACGGAGTATATCGCCGATCAGCAACTTTCGCTTATCATAGAACACCACTTTGATGGTTTCTTCTTTAATAAAATTCCGGGGTTCCGAAAATTGGGATTACGTGAAGTCTTTGTAACCAAGATGGCAGTGTCAAGCCTGAGTCCTGAAAAAGTAGCTTTTTCTGATTTGCCTGTGGGTATGACCGGACTAAATGGCTTTTATGCCGAAATTGGATTTGGTATAGAAAATATAGCGAAACTGATACGTGCCGATTTTTCGTGGAGGCTTACCCAACGCGATAAGCCGGGTATATCAAAATTCAGATGGACATTCAGCTTCGCCCCGAATTTTTAATATTATTCTTCAAATTTCCTTCGCCCTCGGCAGGTGTTATCATCTGTCGACGCTCAGTTTATGTGCTTAAGTAATAGTAATAAGTTGCTTAATTTTTCCAAACAGTAACAGTTAGTTTCTAATGTATTCTCAATCTTGTCAAAGGCTTGGGAGAATTCTATTCGTACATAATTCTTGGATTTTAAGGTTGCAACTAAAAACGCTATGCCCATAGTTTATATCATTAACTTCTACATCTGTCTGAAAAGAGTAAAAAACACGAGAATAAT